>NZ_JBKFSQ010000031.1:0-56613 GCF_046569525.1 Salmonella sp. 741265055_HSA
TGGGCCGAGTAATCCGTAGCCAACACATAAGCAACTTGAAGTATGAAGGGTATAAACCACCCAACATTAACTCTAAAGAAAATAACCCAACCATGAACGAATTCTCTATAACGTCACAGAACATCCTATCCGCTACCCATAATTCACATTTCGCTAGACTTTTCCGAGAAATCAGAACAGGTATAATCTATATTGTTAATAGTAGAGGTCATTAATTTATGTTTCATGGATTTCCCTTGAATTACACACACCCGGTTTCGGCATCCTGTCGGCTCCGTTTGAATTATTATCGACATAACATGTCAGAAAAGTTATCTCTTCATCCTGTAAAGATAGATATCGCAGATTAATTAGTTTTCTGTTTCTCCCCTGAGTATCAGACGCAGTAATTAATCCTGGCGAATATGACATTTCGTCACGGTAATAAATTAAACATTTCGCTAAATAAAAAACAGCCACAAACTCTTTTAATGACCTAAGCTAATTCTTATTGGTATATAATAAGGGTCTAATCTTATTTTGTATAAAATATCGCATTATGCCGCCTGATGCTATTAACGACGAGGGATTACGGTAACCATAACCAGGGTGATGAATTGTTTCTTTTTGGTTCATCATGGCGCGCTTACTGGTCACGTCTCAGTATCGTCAACAGACGGGGGAGACGTCGCGTTTGCATCGGAAACACAAACGTTAACTGACAGCGAGGCCCGCTTCTGACAAAATAGCGTTATCCCCTTTGACTTGAAGTAACAGATGGAATCTTCTCTCTGATGGCAGCAAAGATTATTGACGGTAAAACGATTGCGCAGCAGGTGCGATCTGAGGTTGCTCAAAAAGTTCAGGCACGCGTCGCAGCAGGTCTTCGCGCTCCCGGCCTGGCTGTGGTGCTGGTCGGCAGCAATCCGGCCTCACAGATTTATGTCGCAAGCAAACGTAAAGCGTGCGACGAAGTGGGGTTCGTCTCCCGCTCCTATGACCTGCCAGAAACCACCAGCGAAGCCGAACTGCTGGCGCTTATCGATACTCTGAATGCAGATAACACGATCGACGGTATTCTGGTGCAGTTGCCTTTACCGGCAGGTATCGACAACGTTAAAGTGCTGGAGCGTATCGCGCCAGATAAAGACGTAGACGGTTTTCATCCTTATAATGTCGGTCGTCTGTGCCAGCGTGCGCCGCGCCTGCGTCCCTGTACGCCCCGCGGTATTGTGACCCTGCTTGAGCGTTACAACATTGATACCTACGGCCTGAATGCGGTGGTCATTGGCGCGTCCAATATCGTTGGACGCCCGATGAGCATGGAGCTGCTACTGGCTGGCTGTACGACTACCGTTACGCACCGCTTTACCAAAGATCTGCGTCACCATGTCGAGCATGCTGATTTGCTCATTGTCGCCGTAGGTAAACCGGGCTTTATTCCCGGCGAATGGATTAAAGAAGGCGCAATTGTGATTGATGTCGGTATTAACCGTCTGGAAAATGGCAAAGTCGTTGGCGACGTCGTGTTTGACGAAGCCGCAGCGCGCGCGTCATACATCACGCCAGTACCGGGCGGCGTCGGCCCGATGACGGTCGCCACGCTTATCGAAAACACGCTGCAGGCGTGCATTGAATATCACGATCCACAAGGAAAATAACATGTCGACATTCTCTTTAGGCAAGCACCCGCACGTCGAGCTGTGCGATCTGCTCAAGCTGGAAGGCTGGAGCGAAAGCGGCGCGCAGGCGAAAATCGCCATTGCCGACGGGTTGGTGAAGGTTGATGGCGCGGCTGAAACGCGTAAACGCTGCAAAATCGTGGCCGGGCAAACGGTAAGTTATGCCGGTCAAAGCGTAAATGTCACCGACTGAGTTGCGTCGGTGAATGCGCCGGATGGCGGCTCATGCCTTATCCGGCCTACTATACAATGAACGGCAGGCCGGATGAGTCGCCTTGCGTCACCCTCCGGCAATACGGCTATTACTTACGCCGCCAGGTGGTGCCCTGCGGGCCATCTTCCAGAATAATACCCATTTCAGCGAGACGATCGCGCGCCGCGTCCGCCGCCGCCCAGTCTTTCGCTTTACGGGCATCCAGACGCTGTTGAATCAAGGCTTCAATTTCCGCGACTTCACCGTCATCCGCCTGCGCGCCGCTTTGCAGGAAAACATCCGGCTCCTGCTCCAGCAGTCCCAGCACGCCGGAAATCTTCCGCAGATGAGACGCCATCGCATTCGCGGCGGTCATATCTTCGCCCTTCAGACGGTTGACTTCACGCGCCATATCAAACAGGACGGAATAGGCTTCCGGCGTATTGAAATCGTCATTCATCGCCTCCACGAAACGCGCTTCAAAGGCCTCGCCGCCCGCCGGGGCCGCTGATTTATCCGTTCCACGCAATGCGGTGTATAACCGCTCCAGCGAGGCGCGCGCCTGCTTGAGGTTCTCTTCGCTGTAGTTCAGTTGGCTACGGTAATGCCCGGACATCAGGAAGTAGCGCACGGTTTCCGCATCGTAGTATTTCAGCACGTCGCGCACGGTAAAGAAGTTGCCCAGCGATTTGGACATCTTCTCGCGATCCACCATCACCATACCGGAGTGCATCCAGTAGTTGACGTATTCGCCGTCATGCGCGCAGGTAGACTGGGCAATCTCGTTTTCATGGTGCGGGAACATCAGATCGGAACCGCCGCCGTGAATATCAAAATGGTGGCCCAACTGCTTGCAGTTCATTGCCGAACATTCAATGTGCCAACCCGGACGCCCTTCGCCCCACGGCGACGGCCAGCTCGGCTCGCCCTCTTTCGACATTTTCCACAGCACGAAGTCCATCGGATTACGCTTCACGTCAACGACATCTACGCGCGCGCCCGCCTGAAGCTGCTCAAGATCCTGACGGGAAAGCTGCCCATAAGTCGGATCGGTCGGTACATCGAACATCACATCGCCGTTATCCGCCACATAGGCGTGCCCTTTCTCGATTAAGGTGCGGGTGAGCTCGATAATTTCCTGAATATGGTGCGTCGCACGCGGCTCGCTGTCCGGACGCAGAATATTCAGCGCGTCGAAGTCCTGATGCATTTCCGCAATCATTCTGTCGACCAGCGCGACAAAACTTTCGCCGTTTTCATTGGCGCGTTTAATAATTTTATCGTCGATATCGGTAATGTTACGCACATACTTCAGCTTATAACCGAGAAAACGCAAATAGCGCGCGACAACGTCAAAAGCGACAAACGTGCGTCCGTGGCCAATGTGGCAGAGATCGTAAACGGTGATACCACACACGTACATGCCGACTTCCCCGGCATGAATGGGTTTGAATTCCTCTTTTTGGCGCGTCAGTGTATTAAAAATTTTTAACATCGAAGATTCCGTATAGACGTGTGTGGGTAATTAGGTGTGTATAATACTCATAATTCAACCTTGAAGCAGCACACTTTGCAAGGTGATCGCAGCTTACGGTTATGCTATAACAAGCCCCTATATGTGCCCTATTGCGGGCTAAAGCACCACTCTCTTGGAACAGGATGCAAAAATGGTTACTTTCCACACTAATCACGGCGATATCGTAATCAAAACCTTTGATGATAAAGCGCCTGAAACAGTTAAAAACTTCCTGGACTACTGCCGCGAAGGTTTTTACAACAACACCATTTTCCACCGTGTAATTAACGGTTTTATGATTCAGGGCGGCGGCTTTGAGCCGGGCATGAAACAGAAAGCCACCAAAGAGGCGATCAAAAACGAAGCCAACAATGGTCTGAAAAATACCCGTGGTACGCTGGCAATGGCGCGTACTCAGGCACCACACTCGGCTACCGCGCAATTCTTCATCAACGTGGCAGACAACGACTTCCTGAACTTCTCCGGCGAAAGTCTACAGGGCTGGGGCTACTGCGTCTTTGCGGAAGTCGTAGAAGGTATGGACGTGGTAGATAAAATCAAAGGCGTCGCCACTGGCCGTAGCGGTATGCACCAGGACGTACCAAAAGAAGACGTCATCATTGAAAACGTGACCGTCAGCGAGTAATCGTGGCGACACTGTTTATTGCAGACTTGCATCTGCAAACGGAAGAACCGGCGATCGTCGCCGGTTTTCTGCGTTTTTTAGATGTAGAAGCCCGTCAGGCCGACGCGCTGTATATTCTTGGCGATCTCTTCGAAGCCTGGATTGGCGACGACGACCCCAACCCGCTACATCGTGAGATAGCCGCCGCCATCAAAGCGGTGGTGAATGTTGGCGTTCCCTGCTTCTTTATTCATGGTAATCGCGACTTCCTGATTGGCAAACGCTTTGCCCGCGAAAGCGGCATGATTCTACTGCCGCAGGAAAAGGTGCTCGACCTGTATGGCCGCAACGTGTTGATTATGCACGGCGATACGCTTTGTACCGATGATGCCGGTTATCAGGCGTTTCGCGCCAAAGTCCATAATCCGTGGGTTCAACGACTGTTCCTTACCCTGCCGCTGTTTATCCGCCGCCGTATCGCCGCCAGAATGCGCGCCGGCAGTAAAGCCGCCAACAGCAGCAAATCGCTGGATATTATGGACGTCAATGCGCAGACCGTCGTCGCCGAAATGGAAAAACACCGCGTACAGTGGCTGGTTCACGGTCACACCCACCGCCCGGCAGTGCATGAACTTTCCGTCAACGACCAGCCCGAGTTCCGCGTGGTGTTAGGCGCATGGCATCATGAAGGTTCAATGGTAAAAGTCACGCCGGACAACGTTGAGTTAATCGCCTTCCCCCTGTAAATGTTCGTCGAATCGTCCGTTACGGCGCACACGCAACCGTTTTCCTTGCCTGATTATCATGCTATTCTTTGACACCTCAAAAGCAGCGTGTCCCGCACCACAGGAGTTTTAAGACGCATGTCTTCCCGCAATAATCCGGCGCGTGTCGCCATCGTGATGGGGTCCAAAAGCGACTGGGCTACCATGCAATTCGCCGCCGAAATTTTTGAAATTCTGGATGTCCCGCACCATGTAGAAGTGGTTTCCGCTCATCGCACCCCCGATAAGCTGTTCAGCTTCGCCGAAACGGCGGAAGAGAACGGATATCAAGTGATTATTGCCGGCGCGGGCGGCGCGGCACACCTGCCGGGAATGATTGCGGCAAAAACGCTGGTCCCGGTGCTCGGCGTGCCGGTACAAAGCGCTGCGCTAAGCGGCGTGGATAGCCTTTACTCCATTGTGCAGATGCCGCGCGGCATTCCGGTGGGTACGCTGGCGATCGGTAAAGCCGGTGCGGCTAACGCCGCCCTGCTGGCAGCGCAGATTCTGGCGCAACACGACGCGGAACTGCATCAGCGCATCGCCGACTGGCGCAAAGCGCAAACCGATGAAGTTCTGGAAAATCCCGATCCGCGGGGGACGCTATGAAGCAAGTTTGCGTTCTCGGCAACGGACAACTGGGCCGAATGCTGCGCCAGGCGGGCGAACCGCTGGGTATCGCCGTCTGGCCGGTTGGTCTGGATGCAGAGCCTACCGCCGTGCCGGTACAGCAGAGCGTCATTACCGCAGAGATTGAGCGCTGGCCGGAAACCGCGCTTACCCGCGAGCTGGCGCGCCACCCAGCCTTCGTCAATCGCGATGTATTTCCGATCATCGCCGACCGTCTGACACAAAAACAGCTTTTCGATAAACTGGGACTCGCGACCGCGCCGTGGCAACTGCTGACCAGCGCCGACGAGTGGTCCGGCATCTTTGACCGTCTGGGCGAACTGGCGATTATTAAGCGTCGCGTTGGCGGCTACGACGGTCGCGGGCAGTGGCGTCTACGCGCGGACGAAACCGGGCAACTGCCGGATGACTGCTATGGCGAATGTATTGTTGAGCGCGGTATCCATTTTTCCGGCGAAGTGTCGTTAGTCGGCGCGCGCGCTCATGACGGCAGTACCGTGTTTTACCCGCTGACGCACAATTTGCATCAGGACGGCATCTTGCGGACCAGCGTCGCGTTCCCACAGGCGAACGCCGAACAGCAGGAGCAGGCGGAATCGATGCTGTCAGCAATTATGCAGGCGCTGAACTACGTCGGCGTAATGGCGATGGAATGTTTTATCACGCCGGAAGGCTTGTTAATCAATGAACTGGCACCGCGCGTGCATAACAGCGGACACTGGACGCAAAATGGCGCCAGCATCAGTCAGTTTGAATTGCATTTGCGCGCGATTACCGGCCTGCCGTTGCCCGCGCCGGTGATTAACGCCCCGTCGGTGATGATCAACCTGATCGGCAGCGAGCTGAATTACGACTGGCTGAAGCTGCCGCTGGTACATCTGCACTGGTATGATAAAGCGGTACGTCCGGGGCGAAAAGTCGGCCATCTGAATCTGACCGACAGCGATACGTCACGTCTTAGCGCCACCCTGGAAGCGCTCTCTCCGCTCCTGCCGGGCGAATACGCCAGCGGCATTATCTGGGCGCAAAGTAAGCTTAAATAAACAGCGTGGGCGGCGCATTCTCTGTCGCCGCCCGTCGCGATCACAGACAGATGCAGGTTCCCGCTCTGCCCGCCAGGGTATCGTCAATACGCGACAGCGCGCCAATCCATGCCGGCTTTCCGCACCGCTTCACATACCCGCTTACCGCGGTCACCTTCGGCCCCATCGCGCCATCGGCTTTGGCAAACGGCGCCAGCTCATCGGGCGAAGCCTGACGAATAGCGCGCTGCTGCGGCGTTCCCCAATGTTCATACACCGCATCCGCATCCGTCAAAATGATCAAACCATCAGCCGCTATCTGCTCCGCCAGCAATGCCGCCGCCAGGTCTTTATCTATCACCGCCTCGACCCCTTCGCCCTCACCGGCAACAGGAACCCCGCCACCGCCGCTGCAAATCACCACATGGCCCTCTTTTAGCAATAACTCAATAGCGGCGCTTTCGATAATCTGACGCGGCGCCGGGGAAGCGACGACACGGCGCAGATATTTTCCATCACGTTTCATATGCCAGCCATAAGTCGCTTCCAGCGCCATTTGCTCTTCTGGCGAATAAACGGGACCGATAAACTTTTCCGGTTCAAGAAAAGCAGGATCGTCCGCCGATACCTTTATCCGCGTTAATACCGCAGTCACCGGCGGCATATCGGGTTCAAGCGCCAGACGCTGCGCCAGCATATAGCCGATCATTCCCTGACTTTCCGCTACCAGCACATCCAGCGGATAAGGCTCAACGGCTTTCCAGGCAAGGTTCTGTAAAGCCAACAAGCCGACCTGGGGGCCGTTGCCATGTACTATCGCCAGCCGATACGAGCGGGCAAGTCGCGCCAGCGCAGGCACCGCGTCGGCAATATTGCGATATTGATTCTCTGCCGTTAGCGCTTCTCCGCGCTGCAATAATGCGTTGCCGCCAAGAGCAACTACCAACGTTTTCATTCCCTATCCTTTTACTATTTGTTGTCCAAGCCAGAACCCCAGCAGCGTATCCGCGCCAGAGGTGTGCCCCAGCGCCAGCAGTCCGTCAATCGCCGTTTCTGTGCGAGCATCTCGTCGCAGCGCATGAATAAAGTGGAGTAAAGGCGACGCGAAATAACCCATAGCCGCATAGCGTAAATAGCTAACGCTCACGAGCGTCGTCGCCCGATCAAGGCTGCCGGATTGGGCAAAAAAATTACGCCCGGCGCGTTCATCTATGGCGCCAAAATACCAGGCCGCCAGCAACATTCCCGTCAGCGTGTCGTCATGACTGGGCGTTAAGCCCGGCCCTTTACCCAGCCATAGCCGCCAGTCAGTCGCAGCACCTGCAAGCGCCGACTGAAAGCAGTGACAAAACTGGCGAAGTTCCGGACATAGAGGCTGGGCTGCGGCGACGGTTAACGGCCCAAACAGCCCCGTCTCCTCACTACGCTGCATGTACGTCGCGTTAAGACGCGGCGACGCAAGATAGCGTGGAACCCGCAGCGAACAGCGCCTCTCCGGCTCGCATAAAAGAAACTCGCCAATCTGAATACCGGCAGCGGTTGACTGCGGTTTTTCGCCATCGGTGAGCACATCGCGCAATGCGTCAAAATCGCCGCCGCGCAGTATCCACCCTCCCGGACTGAAGCCGCTCCCCCGACGGTGAAGCGTTAATAACTCACCGCTTTTCGCCACAAAATTAATAGAGCGACGCCATACCCCTGACATCTGCCAGGGTTGCCGATAATCCGCCGATTGTCGGCTTGCCATAAGAGGATGGATACATTTCATGAGACGCTCTCTTAACTTACGCCCATGCTTTCCGCCAGCGCTTCCAGCGCCTGCTCGAAACAGGCCAGCGGCGCACGGACGGTTCCCGCGCCAATCTGGCCAATCCCCGCCTCTTTATGCGCGATACCCGTGTTAATCAGCGGCGTAATTCCGGTCTCGACCACGCGGCGGATATCCAGTCCCAGACAGGCCCCCTGAAAATCCCAGCCGGGGATTTGTAGCTGCATGTTGCGTTCGAGATAAATTTCAGCCATCTCTTCAGAAACAGATTTCGCCGCTTCCATTCCCCCGGCACCGACAAAACGCGTTACGCCAGGCGCGGCAATCATCGCTGCGCCGCCAATACCAAACGTTTCAGTAATGGCGCTGTCGCCCATGTCCGGGTTGGCCTGATCCTGCGAAAAACCGGTAAAAAATAGCCCCTGTGGCGTATTAACAGGCGCGGTGAACCAACGGTCGCCCAGACCGCTAACCCGAATACCAAACATATCGCCATTGCGGGTCATCGCCGTCACAATACTGCCGGCGCGAATCTGCGCGCCCGCGTCCATGGCGGCTTTACAGTAGGCCATCGCCAGATTAAGGAAGAATTGATCGGTGACGCTCAGAAAATCCATCACTTCCGCTATCTGCTGCTTATCGTGTTCCAGACGGGCGATATGCGGCGCCAACGTGCGCATCAGCAATGCGGAAGAGGCGATATTGCGCTGGTGGAATTCATCTCCCATCGTAATGCCCTGCGCCATCATTGCGGTCAGGTCGAGGCCCCGCTCCAGACGTCCCAGCGCTGCGCTTAATACCGGCATCAGCACATCACGCATCCAGCGCAAACGTTGCTGAACATCCTCGCCATAGGCGCCGAAACGCATCACTTTGCCGATCCCTTCGTTGAGATTGCAGTACGCGCGATTGCCATCGGTGATATTTTCCACGACCAGCATCGGCATACTGGCTGAGGTAATACCGCCCATCGGCCCCACAGCGTTAACGTGATGGCAGGGAATAAAGTTGACCTTTCCCTGCTCTAACAGCGCGAGCGCGCTCATTTCATCTTTGGCCCATCCTTCAAACAGGCACGCGCCGATACAGGCACCTTTCATCGGGCCGGTCATCTCTTGCCAGCGCATCGGCGGCCCGGCATGAAGAAGCGTTTTCCCCTGATTGAGCACGCTAATTAATGAAGAAGCTGGCTTCACATCCAGCCAGTGCGGACGTGCGCGACGAATTTGTTCGATGACTGCAGCGTTGGCTTGCGCCACTGATGTAAACATGGGAACCCCTTATTGCAAACGTTCTAACAGACGAGCCAGTTTTTTATTACCGCCAGCGACAGGTGCCCACAGGTAGTGCACCACGGGCATACCGGCAGCCTGTAAATCCAGCGCGAAGCTACGTAACCCGGCATTAATCACCGCCACCGCTTCCAGTAACCGGGGAGCTGATGGATGAGTGGAAGAGAGAGTGGGTCGAATCAGTTCCGCGGCCAACAGAGTGGCTTCGGGAAGAGAATCCACTACCGTGATGCCGGCATCTTCGAGCGCGGCGATTTGTTGCGAGCGGCACTGAGGATCGCGTTCCGTTCCGGTGACGGTTGCGATGGCGAACAGCGGCTGGTCGCCGGCGCGTGCGGCGTATGCCTTCTGCCAGGCCTGAATCAGCGATGCGGCGGGATCGGCGGTCGCGCCAAAACCAATAACGACGTCCACTAATAACACGCGGACCTGCGGCTGTGCGCCAAGCCCGGCGATAAGCTGATTACGTAACGCCGGGTCAATCATCGGATGTGGTCGCCCAACGGTATAAAAGTCATCGCCCAGATCGATAATCTGGTGGCCGTCAGCGTCAAGCATCATGCCATGGTGATGTTCCGTATCCGTCGCGACGCCCAGATAGCCGGCCAGCAGCCCCGCCGCTTCCGCCGCCAGCGTTCCGCCGGTATAGAGGCCACGAATCACGCCGCCTGTTGAAACCATTTCTTTACGCTGCGACGTCACGCGAGACAATAAACATGCCAGGCGGGCGGCTTCATCCAGCGTCGAGGCAAACCAGACATTTTCCTCACGCGCAACGGGGGAGGAAAACCCTAAGAACAGCGCTACAACGGGTTTCCCGGTGGCTTTCATCGCCGCGATAATATGCTGACGAACCGCATCGGCAGGCGGTTTGGAGACAAAGGCCAGCACCTGGCTCTTTTCATCCGCGCTGAGTATCTCCAGTGCCGTTAGCGCGCTGATCCCGCCGACCTCGGCGCTCAAATCGCGTCCGCCAAGCCCGATGGCATGGGTAATCCCTTCCCCCGCCAGCGCAATCTGTGAACAGAGCTCCTGAATACCGGTGCCGGAAGCGCCAATCACCCCGATGTTGCCCTCTGGCATGACGTTAGCGAAAGCCAGCGGCGTGTTGGCGATCATAGCGGTGCCGCAATCCGGCCCCATGACCAGCAGTCCTTTATCACGCGCCCGGCGTTTTAGTCTGATTTCATCGTCCAGCGTGACATTATCGGAGAAGATCATCACGTTCAACGAACGATCCAGCGCCTGCTCCGCCAGTTCCGTCGCATATTCGCCGGCCACCGACACCAGCGCCAGATTCGCCTCTGGCAGTTTCTGACAGGCGCTTTCCCAGCGTCTGACCTGAATTAACGACTGGCTGCCGCTGCTTCCCTGCGCCAACTGCTGCAATGCTTCTTCGAGCTGTTGCACAATCACTTGCGTAATGCCGTCATCTACCGCTTCGGTACGAATCGCCACGCAAATGTCATTGGGCGTAGCGCCATGAAAATCGTCATGCCAGAAACCGGTAGTTTCCAGCAGCGACTTATTCGCAGGCGTTCCCATCATTACCGATACATCATCAACATTTTCGGACTCACTCAGCTTTCGAGAAATAATCATTAAGCTAACAGAGTCCTGAAAACACCCTTTTTTAATAAAGGCGTGGATCATAACAACTCCTTAATAATTGCACCCATTGCAATTGCACGAGCAGTGTTAATGTGCGCTTCACGGTATATATCCGGGAGGGTAAATAGAGTGATTAACGTCACATCAAGTTTATTAACAAAAGAATTCAAACAACGGCTAAAGGATTAGTTATGATTTTCTAAAAAAGCTTTTTATTTAAGCAAAAAGATAAAACCCGCCTGATTATCAAATAAATTCTAATTATATTTTTTTGCCTGTCTGGATCACATAATCATTTTATTTTCCCGGTATGTTAATCGCAGTCATGCTTCACACCGTCGTTAAAAAGGAAGACAGATGAAAATCAGTCGGGAAACACTCCATCAGCTTATCGAAAATAAGCTTTATAAAGCTGGACTAAAACGTGAGCACGCCGCCATCGTCGCCGACGTACTGGTTTATGCAGATGCCAGAGGTATTCACTCACATGGCGCCGTACGCGTTGAATATTATGCCGAACGAATTTCAAAAGGCGGCACCAACCGAGAGCCGACGTTCCGCATTGAGAATACCGGTCCCTGTACGGCGATACTGCATGCCGATAATGCTGCCGGGCAGGTCGCAGCCAAAATGGGAATGGAGCATGCTATTGAAATAGCCAAAAAAAATGGCGTCGCGGTTGTCGGCATTAGCAGAATGGGCCATAGCGGCGCCATCTCTTATTTCGTCCGCCAGGCTGCTCGCGAAGGCCTGATTGGTCTGTCTATCTGTCAGTCCGATCCTATGGTCGTGCCGTTTGGCGGGGCGGATATTTACTATGGCACTAATCCGCTGGCCTTTGCCGCGCCGGGCGAAGGCGAGGACATCATTACCTTTGATATGGCCACCACCGTGCAGGCCTGGGGAAAAGTCCTCGATGCACGGTCCCGCAATGAGTCCATTCCGGAGAGTTGGGCCGTCGATAAAAACGGCGCGCCGACACATGATCCTTTTGCCGTCAATGCGTTATTACCCGCCGCAGGCCCGAAAGGTTACGGCCTGATGATGATGATCGATATTCTGTCCGGTATTCTGCTGGGGCTGCCGTTTGGCCGCCAGGTCAGTTCGATGTATGAAGATTTACACGCCGGACGCAATTTAGGACAACTTCATCTGGTCATTAATCCGGCGTTCTTTTCTTCCTGTGAATTATTCCGCAAACATATTAGTCAGACCATGCAGGAACTCAATTCCGTGAAGCCCGCCCCCGGTTTTAAACAGGTTTATTATCCTGGACAGGATCAGGATATTAAACAGAAAAATGCCGATATGAATGGTATCGATATTGTTGATGATATTTATCAATATCTGATTTCCGATGCCCTCTATCTCAAGTCATACGAAACAAAAAATCCCTTTGCCCAATAATTATTGAAACAGGAATTTTCTATGATAAAGCATTTTCGCCACGCGATAGAAGAAACATTGCCCTGGCTCTCTTCCATTGGAGCCGATCCTACGGGTGGAATGACGCGTTTACTTTATTCGCCTGAGTGGCTGGAAACACAGCAGCAGTTTAAAAAGCGAATGGCAGAAAGCGGTCTGGAAACACGCTTTGATGACGTCGGAAATTTATATGGCCGCCTTTGCGGCACACAATTTCCGGAGCAGGTGATTTTAAGCGGTTCGCATATTGATACGGTCGTCAACGGCGGCAATCTGGACGGGCAATTCGGCGCGCTTGCCGCCTGGCTGGCGCTCGACTGGCTAAAAGCGACCTACGGCGCGCCGCTGCGCACCGTCGAGGTAGTGTCAATGGCTGAGGAAGAAGGCAGCCGTTTCCCTTACGTTTTTTGGGGCAGCAAGAACATTTTTGGCCTGGCGAATCCTGAAGAGGTACGCCATATCCAGGACGCCAAAGGCACAGGCTTTGTCGACGCTATGCAGGCGTGCGGATTTACCCTTCCCGCCGCGCCGCTCGCTGCGCGAACCGATATCCGCGCCTTTGTTGAATTGCATATTGAGCAAGGCTGCGTTCTGGAGAGCAACGGACAGTCGATTGGCGTTGTCAACGCCATCGTCGGGCAACGTCGCTACACGGTGACGCTCAACGGTGAGTCCAACCATGCAGGCACAACGCCAATGGGCTATCGTCGCGATACGGTGCATGCCTTCAGTCGTATTTGCAGTCAGTCCATTGAAAAAGCCAAACAGCATGGCGATCCCCTGGTATTAACGTTTGGCAAAGTTGAGCCGCAGCCGAATACGGTCAATGTTGTCCCTGGAAAAACCACATTTACAATCGATTGCCGGCATACGGACGCCGCGGTACTTCGCGAATTTACCGAACAGTTGGAAAACGATATGCGCGCAATCTGCGATGAAATGGATATCAGCATCGATATCGATTTGTGGATGGACGAAGCGCCGGTGCCGATGAACGCCGAACTGGTCGCGGCCCTCACCAGGCTGTGTGAAACCGAACAACTGAACTATCGCATAATGCATAGCGGCGCAGGTCATGACGCGCAAATTTTCGCGCCGCGCGTCCCTACCTGTATGATTTTCGTCCCCAGCATTAATGGTATCAGCCATAACCCGGCGGAACGTACCAACATTAATGACCTTGCTGAAGGGGTCAAAACTCTGGCATTAATGCTGCATCAACTTGCCTGGCAAAAATAAGGAGCCATCAATGGGATATCTGAATAACGTCACGGGTTACCGCGATGATTTACTGGCGAACCGCGCCATTGTGAAACACGGTAACTATGCGCTCTTAACGCCGGACGGTCTGGTGAAAAATATTATTCCCGGCTTTGAAGACTGTGACGTCACCATCCTTTCGACGCCGAAGCTGGGTGCTTCTTTCGTCGATTATCTGGTCACCTTACATCAGAATGGCGGCAACCAGCAGGGCTTTGGCGGCGAGGGGATTGAAACTTTTCTCTATGTCATTGCGGGAAATATTGAAGCTAAAGTAGAAGGAAAAACATTCTCTTTAACCCAGGGCGGATACCTCTATTGTCCACCGGGCGAGATGATGACCTTTAGCAACGCTCAAACGGAAGACAGCCAGCTATTTTTATATAAACGCCGCTATACTCCTGTCGAGGGTCATGCCCCGTGGTTGGTTTCCGGCAATGCCAGCCAGCTGGAGCGTATTCATTATGAAGGCATGGAAGATGTTATTCTGCTGGATTTCCTGCCTAAAGAGCTGGGCTTCGATATGAATATGCATATTCTGTCGTTCGAACCGGGCGCCAGCCACGGCTATATTGAAACCCACGTCCAGGAACATGGCGCTTATATCCTTTCCGGCCAGGGAGTTTATAACCTCGACAACAACTGGGTGCCGGTGAAAAAAGGCGACTACATTTTCATGGGCGCTTATTCCCTGCAGGCCGGATACGGTGTAGGTCGTGGCGAAGCATTCAGCTACATCTACTCCAAAGACTGTAACCGCGACGTTATGATTTAACGGCGGGCAGCCCTCCTGATTATTTTTAATTTAGCTATGTTGGATTTTGCCACGGTGAGAACCGTGGCTTTTTTTATGCTTAACGAGTCCCGATATTCTGGCCAAGTTTGATGACGCGGGCAATATTACAGGCGCTGTGGTAGAGATTTTGTTCACCGTTCGCCAGAACTTCCGGCAAAGGCGCCAGCCGCGGCAAAATACTGAATACTGCATCAATACCGTGGCGATGGACCACCTCCACGCCGTCTCCCAGTACGCCGGCAATGCCGATAACCGGGACATGATGCCGTTTCGCCACTGACGCGACGCCTATCGGCGCTTTTCCTCCCGCCGTTTGCGAGTCGATTCGCCCTTCTCCGGTAATCACCAGCGAGGCCTCTTTTACCGCCTCCTCCAGCTTCACCGCCTGCATAACAATCTCAATACCGGGCTTCATTTCCGCTTCCAGAAAGACGATAGCGGCAATCCCCATTCCTCCGGCCGCGCCACCGCCCGGTATTTGAGACATGTCGCGTCCGGTCAGGGCATGTAAGACACGGGCATAATTACGCAATCCATTTTCCAGCGTCTCGACCATTTCAGGCGTTGCCCCTTTCTGCGGACCGAATACCGCCGCCGCGCCGCGTGGCCCCACCAACGGGTTATCAACATCACAGGCAACCTCAATACGACACTCTGAAATTCGCGGATCGCACCCCTGCAGATCAATGCTCGCCAGGCGCGATAAATTGCCCCCTCCGGCGCCAAGCGGCGTTCCCTGCGCGTCCAGAAAACGCACACCGAGCGCCTGCGCTACTCCCATTCCGCCATCCACCGTGGCGCTGCCGCCGATACCCAGAATAATATGGCGAATCCCCGCGTCCAGGGCGTGACGAATCAATTCGCCGGTGCCGAAACTGGATGCCAGCAGCGGATTACGCGCCTCTGGCGCCACCAGCATCAATCCGCTCGCCGCCGCCATTTCAATAATCGCCGTTTTGCCGTCGCCGGTCAGGCCATAAAATCCGTTTACTTTTTCCCCCATCGGCCCGCTAACGTCCACAGAAACCCGTTTCCCGCCGGTCGCAGCCACCATCGCGTCCACGGTTCCTTCTCCACCATCGGCGATCGGTAAACAAACATAGCGCGCATCAGGAAATACGGTTGAAAATCCCGCTTTAATAGCCTGACAGCATTTATCAGCGCTTAAGCTCTCTTTGAATGAATCTGGCGCAATTACAATCTTCATCATGTCTCCTTGTTTTCTCACGTTATTTAATGCGTTCCCACGGAATAAGATTTTCCATAAGCACTGCCAGTAAGATTCCCACCAGTAATCCGTTGCTAAGCAAAGGACGAATCATCAGTGGAAGATCCTGTAAATAGACCGGAGGAAGCCCCATCAAAAAAATGCCGACAAAAAGCGGTAACGCCAGGCGATAAATATTCCGCGCGGTAAATGTAATTTGCTGGCTAAAAACCAAACCGGAATAAAGTAAAGGTAAATAAGAGACCAGCATAACGGCGCTGCTGATCGCCAGTGGAATAGCGCAAAATAAGCGGGTTAACGGCGTTATAATGGCAACCAGCAGACACAGCGCGCTACCGCAGATAAAAGATTTGCGAGAACTGTCGCCGGTTTGCGTTAATAAACCAATGGAAGATACAAAAGGCGAAAAAGGCACGACCGCGAAAGGCACCGTCACTAACGTCATCAGTCCGGAAATCATAAAGCTTCGGCGATAACGAGAACTGCCCGACCCTTGATGCAGATAAAAGATATCGGTACCGCGGATGGCGCCGTAAGTGTTGCTGATGTTGACTAGCCCCGTCATCACCGCCGTCACAATAATACCCGGCATCAGCGTGCCGTGGCTGCCCAGCGGAAACCATCGCCAGCTTAATTCACCTGGCGGTAAGTGTGATGAAGGAAAGCATAACCGCCATAGCCCCCACCCGACCACGGTCCCTACCAGTAACGCGTAACGGGAGATACGCTGCTGCAGGAAAATAATCATCGCGAGGATAAAACACATCACCGCGACCGCCAGCCCAAAGGGGGCCAATTTGATTCTGGCGCTGGTATCGGCAATGCCAAAAGGCAGCCCCAGCATGCCTTTAAAAAATATTGAGGTCAGTTGCGCGCCCAAAAGCAGCATGAAAAAAACCATTACCGCCGGCGTAAACAGGCGAGCCAGACGGTGTCCTAAGCCGCTAATGCCGATAAATATCGTCACCATCGCGGAGATCGCGATCCCGACCGACAGGCTGGAGGCGATATCGTTCAGCGGCGTGCCGCGAGACGCCTCGCCAAGCGTAATCGTAAGAATAGCGCCCCACCACAACCCTGTCGGCCCTTCCATAATGGCCCGATGATGGCCGCAAAATGCCTGAACCAGGCAGGCCAACGCGGTGGTCAAAAAAGCGTATTGTGTGAGCATTAACAGGTTATCAGCGGGAAGATGAAAAGCGGACAGCAAGGTAGGGGGAACCACAACCGTGTTACAGAAAATAAAGAAAAACCACTGAAAGCCGGACAATACACTTTCGCGGTTAATAACAGGGAACATATCCACACCTTAAAATAGAGAATGCCCGTCGTGACGACGGGCATTAAATCACACCGGATTACTGCTGATGTTTAAGGATAAACTGACCTTTTGGCGGCACAGGGAAGCCATGCTCGATGTCATAAATAACATCGCCGCGCAAAATCGTTTTGGTAATACGCGCGCCAATAGTACGGCCAACATACGGACTGACTTTATGGCGATATTCCAGGTCTTCATTTTTCAGAACATAGCTACTGTCAGGCTGAATAAAGACCAGGTCAGCATCTTTGCCGGGGGCAATACGTCCTTTATGTTTCAGACCAAAAATATCGGCGGCGTTGGTCGCCATTAATTTGCCAAACATCGGCAACGACATACCGCGTTTTTGCACCGCTTCATCAAACATGACGTCCATGCAGTTTTGCAGTCCGGCAATTCCGCCCCATGCTTGCATGATATTGCCTGCTTTCATTTCCGGAGGGCATGGAGAGTGGTCGGATACCAGGCAGTCGATTTCGCCGTTAAACAGTTTTTCCCACATCTCTTTCTGGTTTTCCTGGTCGCGAATTGGCGGAGAACATTTTGCCAGGGTGCCAATCTCTTCGAACTGATCGGTATCGAGGACAAAATAGTGCGGGCACGATTCACAGGTGACATCCTGACCTTCCTGACGCGCGCGCGTTACTTCCTCTACACCCTCCGGGCTGCTGATATGGCAAACGTGCAGACGGCAACCTGCCGCTTTCGCCAGATACAGCACGCGACGAATGGCTTCCACTTCAGTAAATACCGGACGTGAGGCGACATAATCATGCGCCGTTACGCGTCCTTCGCGTTTAGCTTCTTCGCCCAGCTCATCGCAAATCAGAGCATTTTCGCAATGTACCAGTACCGTCTGGTCCATCTCCCCCAGTTTCTGCGCGCCTTTGTAAAACTGCCAGTCATTAACGTCGCGAAAATCATTATCGATGCCACGATCGCCGCAGGTGGCGACAAAGCACTTGAAGCCGACAACGCCCACTTCGTCCAGCTCATGCAGCCGATCCAGGTTATAAGAGACCAAACCGCCCAACTGCGCGGCGTCGATGGTCAACTTACCTTTCGCCGCGTCAAACTTGAGTTCAATCGTCTCACGATCGACCGTCGCCGGCAGCTGATTGAGCGGCATCTCAATCATCGTGGTAATACCGCCTTTCGCCGCCGCGCGCGTACCGGTTTCATAGCCTTCCCAGTGGGTACGGCCCGGTTCAGAAATGTGGGTATGCGCGTCAACCATGCCCGGCGAAACGATCAATCCCGTCGCATCCAGCACATTTTTCGCTTCCCCCAGGTTTTCGCCAATCGCGGCGATTTTTCCGCCCTGGACGGCGATATCGATAACTCTCGCTTCGTTTTCTAAGATGACAGTACCGTTTTTAATAATTAAATCAAAAGACATAACAAACTCCTTGTATGGATACAGATAGTTTTTAAATAGCGCACACTTCATTAAATACGCTTAATGCTTTTTCAATATTTAACCTGCGAGTTTTTGCTCTCCTGTATTTTCAAAACCCGTGCGTTTCTTCAATAGCGCATAAGCAACGAACGCAACTATTACGCCTACAAACCAGGACACGCGGGATAAAGGCTCCATAAATGGTATAAACTTGCCGCCTAATGACAGAATGACTGCGACCAGGGTGACTGAAAATGCAGTCAGGTTAAATCCATTATCATAATATTTGTAATCACCGCTGGCGGTGTACAGCTCATCAAGATTAATTTTTCCACGCATTACCACAAAATAATGAGCTAACATTACGCCGATTACCGGGCCAAGCATACCGCCGATAATATCAAGGAACAGATAAATACTGTCCTGACTCTCCATTAATTTCCATGGGCAGATCAGTAGACTGATAATACTGGCAATCATTACGCCATTTTTATAGTTAAGCTTTGTCGGGGCAAGTGCCGCAATTTGATACCCCGCAGGTATAATATTACCGGTGGCGTTGGTTGAAATTGTCGTCATCAGAATCACCAGCACCGCAAAGAATGAAGCAAACAGGCTGTCCCAGCGCTGCACAATATCCAGCACGTTCCAGGTATCCATACCATAATGAATACTGGCTCCAGCAATAATGCACACGCTGGCTACGGCGAATAATATATACGCTACGATAAGCCCCAATGTTTGTCCCAATGCCTGAGCGCGAAATGAATGCGCGTTTTGCGTGAAATCGGACGCGCTTACCGCTGGCGCAGCCCAGACGGCGACTACGGCGTTAATCACCACCAGGAACAGAAAGCCGCTGTGCTCTGCTTTTTGCACGCCTGAAGGCAGATAGTCCAGAATCGGGCCAATGCCGACCAGCGATATTGCCCAAATAGCCATGCCGCCAAAGACAATGTAAATACATGGATTGAGGATAGCGGTAAATTTATTTAATACTTTACCACCGCCAAAACCGATGCCAACGTTAATAATCCAAAAAATGAGAAAAGTAATTAGCCCTGGCAGTGAAAGACCCAACAGCTTGAAATCTCCGCCTAATGTCAGAAATCCTGGCCAGATCTTCCCAATCAAAATAAGAAATGCCAGCGATCCCGCGTAACACTGCAAGCCGAACCACATGATTGCCGCGATTCCCCCTCGCAATAATCCTGGGAATAGCGCGCCGCGGACGCCGTAAGAACCTCGCAATATCATAGCAAAAGGAACGCCATATTTGCTGCCTGCCGCGCCATTCATTACCATCGCTGCCGCAATAAATAATGCGCTGATAATAATGGCCAACATGATATTAAATGTTGATAGCCCCAGTATAAAAAAACCGCCGACCATAACGTAATTTGGCACGTTATGTACAGATCCCATCCATAAGGTGAAATAATTAAATGCTTTCCAGTTTCGTTGGGTTTCTGTTTTAGGTAATAAGTCTTCGCTATAACCGCGCTGCTGATATAGCTCTCTTTGATGTTCCATAAATCCCTCTTTTCACGCATCGGATAACGTTGTTATGGGTTTAGCTATGAGGAACAAATAAATATAAAATAAAGAATTAATAGATATAATTATTTTTAAGCTGAAGCAATACGTTGTGTTGCTTTCTTTTTATATAATGTAACGGCAGCAAAGATCAGCGTTCCGGTAACCACTAAACATGCTGAAATCACAAAACTGATCTCCTTCGACCCCGTTACATCCGAAATAAATCCGGTCAACGTTGGGGCGACAACCGCCGAACTCATGCCAAAGAAATTAAAAAGGCTGAAAGCTCTTCCCAGACTTTTTGCCGAAGCCTGTTCAGATACAAAGGAGATCAGGATCGGGTCTACTGCCATTTTCCCCAGCAAGCCGTATAGCGTCAGGCTGACCATCAGCATCGTGGTATTCGGGGACAAAACCGTAAACGCCAACATTGCTGCCGCCACAATTTCCAGACCGAGAATAACCTTAACTTTACTGTTACGGAATTTATCTGACAGATGGCTAAAAAATAACGCTCCCGGTACGCCAACCACCGCTACCAGCGCTGATGCCAGCCCGATAGCTCCGCCATCAAATCCTCTTTCAGTCTGTAGATAAGAGGGCAGCCAGGTCACTATCAAATAATAACCGTAGCAGGTACAGAAATAGAGGAAGTAAACGCTACACAATAAACCAGAGAATAAAGGCGCGCGTTTCTCATCTTCCGTAACGGTTTGGGTTTGCTTTTCCGCTTGCGCAGAGTCGCTTTTGGCTTTACCGCGAATGATCAGCGTAAAGACGCACAGCATGATTACTAATATCGCGGCCACGATATACAGTACATTTTGCCAGGCCATGCTCATGTTTTTTACTAATACGCTGGAACCGATTAAGCCAATCCCCATCCCTATAGCCGACCCACTGTTGATAATCGCGTTGGCTAATGCCCGACGGGCCTGCGGCACGTTTGCCGAAGAGAGTGAATAAGCCGAGCTAAAGAAAGAAGCGCATCCGCCACCTGCCATTAGCGACCCTATATAGATCATGGTCAGGCCATTGGCTTTCGCGATACAGAGTGTACCAATAATAAATAGCGTAAATCCGGCCATCAGCATGATTTTTTGACCGAATTTATCGACCAATATTCCGCAAGGAATTTGCATACTGCAGTAAGCAAAAAAGTAAAAACTTGCAATAGCGCCTATTTCTGCATTACTTACATTGTCTAAAGATGCCTGAATTTCTGGATAAATTGGCGTAAGCACGGTGCGATAGATCCAAATCGCTACCCAGCCCAGACTCATTACGACAACAATTTGTTTCCAGTAATCAATCCCGGATTTTTTAGTTTCACTCATGTTCTTCACCTTTACAGAGTGTTCCTTGTGAACAGGTATCGCTGCAGCCGCAGCGATACACATAATTAGGACAATTTATGATTGGCCATTAATTCCAGCGCCTGCACCATTGCCGAATGATCAAGCTGGCTCCCGCCATTTGCCGCACAGGTATTGAATAATTCCTGGCAGGTCGCCGTATTCGGTAAATTCAGCGCCAGCGCTTTTGCGCTTTGCAATGCAAGATTAAGGTCTTTCTGATGAAGCGCGATTTTGAAACCAGGCTCGAACGTCCGGTTGATCATCCGCTCGCCGTGAACTTCCAGAATGCGTGAAGAGGCGAACCCGCCCATTAACGCCTGGCGCACGCGTACCGGATCGGCACCTGCTTTTGCAGCAAACACTAAGGCTTCAGAAACCGCTTCAATATTCAGCGCAACAATAATTTGGTTAGCCACCTTACAGGTTTGCCCATCCCCATTGCCGCCCACCAGGGTGATATTTTTTCCCAGGATGTCAAAGAGCGGTTTAACGCGGTCAAAGACTTTCTGCTCGCCGCCGACCATAATCGACAGAGTGCCTTCACGCGCCCCGATTTCGCCCCCGGAAACCGGGGCATCCAGGTAATCAGCGCCCATTTCATTAACGCGCTGGGCAAAACGTTTGGTTTCGATAGGAGAAATAGAACTCATATCGACGATGGTTTTTCCCTGAAGCGATGTTTTAGCGCAACCGTGTTCGCCAAATAACACCTCTTCAACCTGCGGCGTATCCGGCACCATTATGAAGATGATGTCTGCAAATTCAGTTACCTGACGTGCAGTCTCAACATTTACCGCCCCCAGCGAGAGCAGTTCGTCCGCGACCGGACCAATAGTCGTAACGTGTAATTGATGACCGGCGCGTGCCAGATTGATAGCCATTGGCGAGCCCATAATTCCCAGGCCAATAAATCCCAGTTTCATATACAACCTCTTTTATTGCTTTCGGTGTTTCCAGATTCAGGCAACACAATCCCCTTCCAACACAGTGGAAAAAAAGCGCTGCCCGAATTATTCTGCGTTTTAACGGTACTGATTAATCCACAATAATCCCGCTTCCGTGGTAGTCAGTGGTTTATATTCACAGCCAACCCAGCCATCATAATCAGACTGTTTAATGACATTAAAAATAAAGTCATAATTGATTTCCCCGGTCCCCGGCTCGCCGCGACGCGGGTTATCAGCAATTTGTAAATGGCCTATTTTATCGGCCCATGCCGTCATGGTTTGCGTTAATTCCCCTTCCATGCGTTGCATGTGATAAATATCATACTGAATTTTGATATTATCGCTGCCGATATCCTTAATTAATGCTAACGCCTGTTGAGTGCCGGTGAGATGGAATCCCGGCATATCAAAGTGATTAATAGGTTCGATAAGTAATAAAATGTCTTCTTTCGCCAGCATATTTGCCGCATAGCGCAGGTTTTCGACCAACGTGTCGTGGATCTCCGTTGCGGAGCATCCTGACGGCGTTTTACCCACCAGACAATTTATTTTCTTATTGCCTAACGCACGTGCATAGCGGATTGCGGCCGCTACGCCATCGCGAAACTCTTCTTCACGCCCAGGAATACAGGCAATTCCACGTTCGCCAGCCGCCCAGTCGCCAGCCGGTAAATTATGTAACGTATGTTCCAGATTATTATCCCTGAGCTTACGTTTTAACACTTCGATGTCGTTATCGTAGGGAAACATGAATTCCACGCCGCAAAATCCCGACAACGCCGCTTTATCAAAGCGTTCCAGGAAATCATATTCCGTAAACAGCATAGAAAGATTGGCAGAGAAACGTAACATCGATTACCTCCCTTACTCATATTTCATAAAACAGGTTTCTGTTGGCGCATCTTTCGCACTATCCGCAACCTCTTCAAACTCGGTTACGTTATCCAGTTCGCTGCCCATGGAAATATTGGTTACGCGTTCCAGAATGACTTCCACCACCACCGGAACGCGATATTGCGCCATTAGCGCTTTGGCTTGTTCAAATGCAGGCGCAATATCTTCCGGTTTAAAGACACGAATTGCTTTACAGCCTAACCCTTCCGCCACTTTTACATGGTCAACGCCATAGCCATTCACTTCGCTGGAGTTGATATTTTCAAAGGCGAGCTGTACGCAGTAGTCCATGTCAAATGCGCGTTGCGACTGGCGAATCAGGCCAAGATAAGCGTTGTTAACCAGCACATGGATATACGGAATGTTAAACTGCGCGCCGACGGCTAACTCTTCAATCAGGAACTGGAAGTCGAAATCGCCGGAAATCGCCACCACATTGCGTTGCGGATCGGCAGCACAAACCCCTAATGCCGCCGGGATTGTCCAGCCAAGAGGCCCCGCCTGGCCGCAGTTGATCCAGTGTCTATCTTTAAACACATGCAGCATCTGCGCTGCCGCGATTTGCGACAATCCAATGGTGGTGACATAGCACACATCGCGACCAAAGGCTTTGTTCATCTCTTCATAGACGCGCTGCGGCTTCACTGGCACGTTGTCAAAGTGGGTTTTACGCAGCAAAGTCCGTTTACGCTGCTGGCATTCGCCCACCCAGGTCTTCCGGCATGGCAAACGCCCCGCTTTTTGCATCTCCTGCGCGACATCGATCAGCAACGTTAGCGCCGCTTTGGCGTCAGAAACGATGCCCAGATCCGGGCACAACACGCGGCCAATTTGCGTTGGTTCAATATCGATATGGATGATTTTTCGCCCCTGAGTATATTTCTCAACGGACCCCGTATGACGGTTGGCGAAACGGTTACCGATGCCAAAAACCATATCAGATGCCAGCAGAGTGGCGTTGCCGTAGCGGTGCGCCGTTTGCAGGCCGACCATCCCCGCCATTAAGGGGTGATCGTCCGGGATACAGCCCCAGCCCATCAGAGTAGGGATCACCGGTACGCTGGTCAGTTCGGCAAACTGCTGCAGCAGTGGCGCGGCGTCGGCGTTAATAACCCCGCCGCCCGCGACAATTACCGGACGCTCGGACTGAATCAGCATCTCCAGCGCCTTTTCAATCTGTACGCGGCTGGCGGCTGGCTTATATACCGGCAGCGGCTCATACATATCCGGATCGAATTCGATCTCCGCAACCTGGACATCAAACGGTAAATCAACCAGCACAGGACCTGGGCGGCCTGAGCGCATCAGATGAAAAGCCTGTTGTAATACGCGCGGTACCAGCGCCGCCTCACGAACCGTCACTGCCATCTTGCTGACTGGTTTTGCAATCGCTTCAATATCGACTGCCTGGAAATCTTCCTTGTGCAGACGCGCTCGTGGCGCCTGACCGGTAATGCATAAAATCGGGATAGAGTCGGCAGAAGCGGAATAGAGCGCGGTGATCATGTCGGTTCCCGCCGGGCCGGAAGTGCCCAGGCAGACCCCAATATTACCTGCCGCCGCACGTGTGTAGCCCTCAGCCATATGCGAAGCGCCTTCCACATGACGCGCCAGTATATGGCGAATGCCTCCATGCTTACGCATTGCAGAATAGAAGGGGTTGATTGCAGCCCCAGGAACGCCGAATGCTGTGGTGATACCTTCTTTTTCCAGCACATACATTGCCGCATCCACGGCTCTCATTTTTGCCATTTTATTGCTACCTCTTTTTATTGGAAAAAGTTTCCAACTTTTAAAAATTTTAAAAAAGTCCCGCTCCAGCGAGCGGGATGCGGCTCAGGCTACAGGGGGTTTTAGCCCAAGCGCCGTACTGATGTCTTTCGCGGTATCCCGTACCAGTTCACCCTGGCTGATAAAGCGATCTTCCGTCAGCCGGGAAGCCGGTCCCGATATTGAGATAGCGGCGACCACGCTGCCCGCATCGTCATAGATAGCGGAGGCGATACAATTCAGCCCGACAACATGTTCTTCCTGGTCAACGGTGTAGCCCTGTTCACGCGCCTGCTCCAGATTTTTAAGCAGGATAGGTAAATCCACCAGAGTGGTCGGCGTAAACCGCCGCAAACCGGTATTGACGACGATCCCCACCAGCTCTTCTTCGGTGAGCGGGTAAAGCAGCGCTTTTCCGGCGCCGGAAGCATGTAACGGCAGACGACTCCCTAAGGGCGCGCACATTCTGACCATCGATTTGCACTCCTTTTGACCGATTAACACCGCTTCATTACCGTTGCGAATCGCTACGTTGACCGTCTCGCCAGAAAGCAGCATAAGTCGGTGCATAAAGGGTCCGGCCACCGAGAGGACATCGCGATTATGAATATACGCAGAGCCCACATTAAATACGCCTAAACCAATATGCCACCAGCCAAGCTGGCTATCCTGGTACACAAAATCAGCCGCTTGCAGTACCTTTAACAGGCGAAACGTCGTAGAAAGCGGTAAATCCAGGCTGCCGGAAATATCACTAACTGATGAACTGCCGCCGCTTCTTTCGAGATATTGCAATATCGCTATGCCCCTCTCCAGCGCCTGTGCGCCTTTCTGCGCAGTCGGCTCTGCCTGTCCTGGCCTGCCGCGTCGTCTTACTTCCGTCATATTTACGTTAACTCCGGCCCAAAATATGAGCATAAACAATGAACAATATGTTCATCTTATGCAAGAAGGCCAATAGCGTCACGCAAAACAGAGTTCATGTGTCGGGATACTTTCAACATCACAGTTATCGCTGCCACCGCGATCCACCGTCAGAAAATCGGTAACCGTCTGCCACGCAAACAGCGGGTGATGCCATACATTACGGTGATAATTGACGCCCTGCCGTCCATTGCTAATAAACGCCCGCAGCGTGGAGAGATCGGGTTTATCATCGCCGAGCGCCACAATAACGACAAAAGCCTCGCCGTTCATCGGCACAAACGCCTGCGTACCTAAAGGATGACGTTCCAGTTCATGTACCACAATAGGCATCGCGGCCGGTTGCGCCCTGTTAATACTGATCAGCGTGCGATCCTGCTCCAGAACTTCAACCTTCGCCAGGTCGTGATATCGCTCAACTAACCCGTTGTTTATATGAAAAAAGTCACGTTCCTGCGTCTCAATAACATCGCCATAAGCGCTGAACGTCTTCTGATCTAACGGTAATACCTCAAGTTTCATTATTTTTCCCTTGTAGCTCGATTCCGTTTAACCGCGGTTTGGACTCTGTCCGGTTTCAATACCATGCAATCTAAAACCTTCGGGATTTAACATCAACATAAAAGTTGGAATATTTTTCCAAAAGTAGATTTAGACCACAAATCAAACATGGCTATTATGTAAAACTACTTAAAAATCATAGGAAAACAATTCTGTTTTTATCAGGATCGTAAGGAGGCGTCTGACGATGTTTGACCCGGAAACACTGCGTACCTTTATCAGCGTTGCCGAAACGGGGAGTTTCTCCAAAGCGGCGGAGCGTCTGTGTAAAACCACGGCAACCATTAGCTACCGCATCAAACTGCTGGAGGAAAATACCGGCGTAGGGCTGTTCTTTCGCACAACGCGAAGCGTCTCGTTGACGGCGGCGGGCTCTCACCTTCTCTCTCAGGCAAAAGACTGGCTTGCGTGGCTGGACAGTATGCCTGACGAGCTACGCCAGGTTAACGACGGCGTAGAGCGTCAGGTCAATATTGTGGTGAATAACCTGCTCTATAGCCCGCAAGCGGTCGCCAGTCTCTTATCGTGGCTTAATGTGCGTTACCCTTTCACTCAGTTTCACTTTTCCCGGCAAATTTATATGGGCGTCTGGGATTCGCTCCTGTATGAAGGTTTTTCGCTGGCGATTGGCGTAACTGGCACCGAGCCGTTGGCTAATACCTTTATGCTCGATCCTTTAGGTTCCGTACAATGGCGTTTTGTGATGTCCGCGGATCATCCTTTAGCTCACGTCAGCGGGCCTCTAACAGAAGCGCAGTTGCGCCGTTTCCCGGCAATTAATATCGAAGACAGCGCGCGTACGCTGACCAAGCGGGTAGCCTGGCGCCTTCCAGGGCAGAAGGAAATTATCGTGCCTGATATGGAAACCAAAATCGCCGCTCATCTGGCAGGCGTCGGTATCGGTTTTGTCCCGCAGCCGCTCTGTCAAACGCTGATCGACAAAAACGAACTGGTAAGCTGTACCATCCCGACGATGCGTCCGCCCTCACCGTTAAGCCTCGCCTGGCATAAATTTGGCGGAGGCAAAGCGGTTGAAGACATTGTGAAATTATTTACCCAACGACAACCCGAAATAGCCGATTTTTTATCCATTTTCAACACGGTACGCTGTTAAAAATCAAGCCACTTTGCGAATTGGCGCGTAAAATAGCGCAAAGGATGATTTAAGGTTACGTTTTACGTTATGCAAGACAGACAAAAAGCACAGGACTATCGCGCGCTCCTCCTTGCCGATACGCCTTTAATTGATGTACGCGCGCCGATTGAGTTTGAACAGGGCGCCATGCCGGGCGCTATCAACCTGCCATTGATGATGGACGACGAGCGGGCCGTCGTCGGCACCTGCTACAAACGTCAGGGCGCGGATGCGGCGTTAGCGCTGGGGCATCGGCTGGTTTGCGGCGACATTCGCCAGCAGAGGCTTGAGGCCTGGAAAGCCGCGTATCAACGTTTCCCCAACGGGTATCTGTGCTGCGCGCGCGGCGGTCAGCGGTCACATATCGTACAACGTTGGCTGCAAGAAACAGGGATTGACTGCCCGCTTATTGAAGGCGGCTATAAAGCGCTGCGCCAGACAGCAATTCAGGCGACCTGGCAACTGGCGCAAAAACCGATACTTTTAATTGGCGGCTGTACGGGCAGCGGCAAAACGCAACTGGTGCGACAACAGCCCAACGGCGTGGATCTGGAAGGTCTCGCGCGTCATCGCGGCTCCTCTTTTGGCCGCACGCTGAAACCCCAGCTCAGTCAGGCCAGTTTTGAAAATAAACTTGCCGTTGAATTGCTGAAAATTAACGCGCGTCAGACGCTAAAAAGGTGGGTACTGGAAGATGAAGGGCGAACGATCGGCGCCAACCATCTGCCTGAGTGTTTACGCGAAAGAATGGCGCAGGCCCCCATTGCGGTAGTGGAAGATCCGTTTGCGCTTCGTCTGGAACGACTGCGTGAAGAGTATTTCATCCGTATGCATCACGACTTCACCCACGCCTACGGCGATGAAGCCGGTTGGCAGGCGTATAGTGAATATCTTCATCATGGACTGTTCGCTATTCGCCGCCGTCTGGGGTTGCAACGCTTTGCCGAACTGACGGACACGCTGGATAGGGCGCTGGCGGAACAATTATCCAGCGGCAGCACCGACGGCCACATGGCATGGCTGGTTCCGCTACTTAACAAATATTACGACCCAATGTATCGCTATCAACTGGAGAAAAAAGCCGCGAATATCGTTTTTCGCGGCCCATGGCAAGAGGTTGCCAACTGGCTAAAAGCGCAATAGCTTACTTTTATTGCCGGCTGACGCTACATTGAGCCGGCTTAGTGTCTGTCGCGCTTGTCGGCACGTTTTGCCAGCCAGTCGCCCAGCATCTGAACGACCTGAACCAGCACAATCAGCGCCACCACGGTAACAACCATCACTTCGGTTTCGTAACGGTAGTAGCCATAGCGAATCGCCAGGTCGCCTACCCCGCCGCCGCCGACAATCCCGGCCATCGCCGAGTAGCCGATTAAGCTTACCAATGTAATCGTCAGGCCGCGCAGCAGCCCTGCGCTGGCTTCCGGCAACAGTACGGTACAGATAATACGCATCGGACTAGCGCCGAATGCCAGCGCCGCCTCAATAATCCCTTTATCGACTTCACGGAGCGCGCTATCTACCAGGCGTGCATAAAACGCGATTGCGGCCACCGACAGCGGGACGGAGGCTGCAATCGGGCCAATGGTATTGCCCAGCAAAAGCTGCGTTAGCGGCAGTAACAGCACCAGTAAAATAACAAATGGCACCGAGCGGATAATATTCACCAGAACCGAGGCGACGAGATAAATAAAACGGTTCTGCCAGAACAGATGACGATCGGTGACAAAAATCAGAAAACCGAGCGGTAGACCGCCAAGAATCGCCAGCACCGTTGAAATACTCAACATCTGGAAAGTTTCATTGAACGCCAGCGTTAAATCCGGCAATAAATCATCCACGGATCACCTCCACCTGTGCGGTACGTTGACGGATATGCTCCACGGCGGCGGCCACCGCCGTTGGATTATGCGGCGCGGTTAATTGCACCACCAGAATGCCCAACGCGCGTTCGCCGATATACTCAATCTTGCCATGCAGGATATTGACCGCGACGCCAAACGTGATCGCCACCTCTGACAGTACCGGCTGCTCCGCCGAATCGCCGATAAACAAAATTTTCAGCAACTGCCCGGGCAGGTGTTCCCGTAAACGTTCCGGCAGGGTCAAATTAAGAGTATGAGACACCAGTTGCTGTGTGAAAGCGTGTTGCGGGTGGGCAAACACATCAAACACCTCGCCCGATTCCACAACCTTACCGCCCGACATCACCGCCACGCGATCGCAAATAGATTTGATCACGTTCATTTCATGGGTGATCAGCACAATAGTAATCCCGAGCTGTGCGTTGATCTGTCTGAGCAGGGCCAGAATCGTGGCGGAAGTTTCCAGATCCAGAGCGGAAGTCGGTTCGTCACACAGCAACACATCCGGATGGTTAGCGATGGCGCGGGCTATCCCCACCCGCTGTTTTTGCCCGCCGCTGAGCTGTACCGGAAAACGGTTCGCTTTATCGGCAAGGCCCACCAGCGTTAAAATTTCCGCCACCCGTGGCGCGATTTTGCTGCGTTCCCAGCCAGCCGCTTTCAGGCTAAACGCAACGTTTTGCGCCACTGTCCGGGTATGCATTAAGTTAAAATGCTGGAAAATCATACCAATACGCTGCCGCGCCTGGCGTAACGCTTTTCCGTCCAGCGCCGAAATTTCCACGCCGTTGACGTTGACGCGCCCCTGGCTGGGACGCGTTAAGGCGTTCAGGGTACGCAGCAGAGTGCTTTTTCCTGCGCCGCTGGTACCGACAATGCCAAAAATCTCGCCCGCGGCGATATGCAGGCTCACATCATCCACCGCGCGCGTGGGGGTACCGCGACCGGCGGTAAAATCGACGCAGACTTTTTCTATTTCAATCATATTCACCTCAGAAATTGGGGATGGCCACCGCTGCGATCAGGGTGTCGCGGTCATCCATTCCGGTTTCTGGAAGGCGCTATAAATATTCTTTGGATCGTCGATAACCGCGCGATAAGCCGGCGATTTCACCGCCTCGACAATATCTTTGGCAAACGGCTTATCGGCATCTTCACTGCGTACCGCAATGATATTTTTCAGATTCTCATCCAGGTGTTCCTGCTTAATCGCGCTGGAGAGATCGAGTCCTGCCGCCACCGCAAAGTTCCCGTTAACCAGCGCGCCGGTCACGCCATCCAGCGTGCGCGGTAGCTGTGCGGCTTCCAGCGGTTTGAAAACCAGTCCTTTTGGATTGCTGGCGATATCTCGTTCAGAGGCTTTGGTCGGATCGATATTGTCCTTAATCGTGATCAGCTCCAACGATTGCAGGAAGCGAAGGCCGCGCGCCAGGTTGGTCGGATCGTTGGAGAGGGTAATAATGTCCCCTTTTTTAAGCGCATCCAGACTGTTGATTTTACGTGAATAGAAGCCCATCCCGGCGGTAGGTACCACAATAAGTTTGCTGAGCTTCAGCCCTTTGTCAGCGGTGAATTTGTCAAAATAGAGGGTATGTTGAAAGAGGTTGGCGTCAATGCTGCCGTTAGCTAACGCCATATTGGGCTGGACATAGTCGCTAAACTCGCGCACCACGACCTTATACCCTTTTTCTTTTAATGTCGGCGCAATCGCCTGCTTCACCATGTCGCCATACGGCCCTGGCGCGACGCCAAATACGATCGTTTGCGGGGAACTATCGGCATGGGCAAACTGTAATCCGCAGGCCAGTAATAGCGTGCTGGCCGCAATGCGTAAACTCTGACGCAATCCCATAATTTCTCCATTTTAAATAGTGTGATGCTGTGCCGGATGCCGTTCATGCGGCATCGTCTGTTTTGGCCCAAACGAAAGGCTATTTCTTAACATGACACAGATCACAGCCTGCTGTCCTTGAAATTATTTCATGATGTTTCCTGGTGTGTCGTTAAATGTACGAGGCGTGTGTCAGGCGGGAATGGCGTAAAGGGAAATGCCGGATAAGAGGTCTTAACGCCAACATCCGGCAGAGGAAAACGCTTTAGAAATCGTAACGCAGACGCACCAGGTTCATATCGCCCAGATTGTCAGTGCTGGAGGTGAAAACATGTTCATAATCAACGCGGAAACCATAATCCAGTTGGAAGGTGATCCCCACGCCGTTATCGGTGCGCAGATAGTCGCGGCCATTCACATATTCAATGCGGTCGCCCATAAAGTACGGTTGAATAGCTTTCACGGCATACTGACCAATCGGGAAAGCGTAACCGACAAAATATTCCAGACCCCACGCATCGCCGGCAAAGTAATCATTCACAGACACTTTTTTGGTCGTCATAAAGTTCTGATACCAACCGCCGCCTGCGGCAATAGTCCAGTTTTCCGGCGTCCAGCTTAACGCGGTACCGACAATATTTTGATCGTAAGTTTTATTGCCGTTGCCGCGCATCTCCGCACGGGTATAGTTCCATGCCGTCCCCCAGGTCAGATCGTCGGTGAGATGGTAGTCCGCGCCTAAAGAACCGCCGCCTTTACGTTTGTAATTCAGGCCGTTATTGGCATTATAATCGTCGCTGAACAGATAAGACGCGTAGAGATCGACATTGCCAATGCTTTTCTTATACTTCAATGACTTACGCGTGCGATAAGAACCATCGTAGTCGCCGTTAATCCCGTTGCCCGGCGCCTGACCTATCATGTCGTAATCCCAGATATCGGTTTTTACGCCCACCACATCGTAATAAATGCTGTTCTGTTGACCGAAGGTCAGCGTTCCCCACGTCGCGCTCTTGAAGCCGGTATACAGCATACGGCGAGTGGTATCAGTCGCGCCCTTCGCATAATGGTTATCCCAGTCAAATACCGCAGGGATATTGACGCCCAGCTCGTAATAGCTAATCCAACTGATATCATCAAACAGATAATAATCCGCGGCGAAGCGGAAACGCGTCCCGCCATCAAAACCATTACGTTTATAACCGTTCGCGCCGTCATTGCCGGTCATATTCTGGAACTGCGGACGAATACTCCCGCCAACGGTGAAATTGAGTCGGCTGAGTGGATTACCCGCCCGGGGATCTTGTTTTAAAACGGTGATTTCCGCCTGAGTGGCGAAAGGCATGAAAGCCATTGCCGCGCCGATCGATGCCGCCAACGCTGTTATTTTAATTGTCATTATATTTTCCTTGATAGATAGCCAATCCAAATCATTTAGCAGGCAAATAATAACTGTTATAAAACCTTACGTGTTGTGTATTTTTTAATGATTTGTGCTACTAAAAATCAAAGAGTTAGCAATTTGTGCGACTAAATAAAGTACGCGCCGTTTTAAAAACCGGCGCGAAATTATTCACATCATGAATCATCCGCTAAACTGGCGGAATAGCGCTTTGCCTTTCAGCAAACGAACGCCAAGCCAGCCGCCGCATACGGAAAGCAGCAGCGTGCCGCAAAACGGCAGTGCGCCCCATAAATGCCAGTCCGGCTCCCAGGGGAAATCAAAAACGTTGATTTGTAAGATCGCCAGCGCCGTTTCCGCGCCAATCGCGGCGACCAGCCCGGCAACTAACCCCAGCATGGCGAATTCGCACCAGAGTGTGGTACGCAACAGTTTCTTTCCGGCTCCTAACGTGCGCCACACCACCAGCTCCTGATGGCGCTGACGCATCCCGACCTGTACCTGGGCCAGTAATAGCAACATGCCGCAGAGGGTGACTAGCACAACCATCACCTCCAGCGCCCGGCTGACCTGCTCCAGCACCTGTCCCACCTGTTTCAGGATCGCCCCGATATCTAACAGGCTGACGGTAGGAAACTCGCGGTTAAGCTGCGTTAACATGCCGTTGCCATTCTCCCAGCGAAAACTGGTCAACCAACTTTGTGGTTGCCCGTCCAGCGCCCCGGAAGGAAAAATGAAGAAAAAGTTGGGCCGCAGGCTTTCCCAGTCCACTTGACGCAGGCTGGTGACTTTAGCGCTAAATGCCTGGGTATCGCCCATAAAGGTTACGCTATCGCCGAGTTTGACGTTCAACCGCTTCGCCAGCCCCTCTTCCATAGAGACTTCGCCCGGTTTTGGCGGCCAGTGACCGGCGACCAGCGGATTATGCGCCGGGCGCGTATCCTGCCAGGTCAAATTCAGTTCACGGTTGAGCGACTCATCCTGCTGACCTTCCGTCGGATTACCGTTTATCCTGGTTAACCGCGCCCGCACAATCGGATAAAACGTCTGCGGAATCACCTGATGTTCCGCCAAAAAGGCTTTCAGCGGCGCGACCTGCTCTGAAGCAATATTGATAAGGAAATAGTTCGGGCTTTCCGGCGGGAGCTGCTGTTGCCAGCGATCAAGGAGGTCGCCGCGCAGCACCAGCAAGAGCGCCAGCAGCATAAACGAAAGCGAAAACGCCGAAAGCTGACTCAACGTTGACCACGGCTGACGCAGAAGTCGGCTGACGGCCAGACGCAGCGGTAGCGACGTCAACGTCATGCCGCGCAGCACGTTAAGCAGCATCCAGCCCACCAGACCGCACAGCAGCGCCAGTATCACTGCACCCGCCAGAACCGCCCACAACAGCATACTTCCGCCCATCAATCCGGCGAGCAGCGCCACCACGACGGCGCAGGCGACAGGCAAATAAATTTTTAACGGCCAGACGCGAGCGACAACATCGCGGCGCAGCACCCGTAGCGGCTGGGTCGCCAGCAACAATCGATAAGGCCGTAAACCGACCAGCAGAGAGATGACCGTCATCGCACCCAGCGCCCACAGCCAGGGCCACAGGCTGGCGGGCGGCAAATCGGCGGGCAATACCGGTTTTAGCAGCACCAGCAATATGTTTTCAAACAGTAACCCAATCGCGCCTCCCGTGACGGCGGAAAGCCCCAGCACCATCAACCACTGTCCGATAATAAGTTTACGCAACTGGGCCCGGCCCGCGCCCAACGTTTTTAAAATCGCCACCAGATCGTAGCGGCTACGGCAGTAATGGCTCATCGCCACCGCGACGGCAGCTACCGCCAGCAGTAGCGTTAATAACGCCGAAAGCAGCAAAAACTGCTGCGAACGTTCGAGCGATTTCCCCAATGCCCCGTCATCCTGCTCCAGTCCGTACCAGCGATGTTCCGGTTTAAGCTGCGGTAACAGCCAGCTTTCATAGCCAGCAAGCTGTTGCGGCGTTCCGCCGAATTTATACCGCCACATCACGCGGCTCCCCGGCTGTATCGCACCGGTTTTTGCCACATCGGCCATATTCATCATCAGACGCGGTGCCATCTGAAAAGGGTTAAATCCGGAATCCGGCTCCTGTACCACTTCACCGGCAATACGCAAGGTCACGTCGCCGACATCAATGGCATCGCCCGTTTTCAAATTAAGCAGCGCCATCAGACGCGGCGCCAGCAGTACGCTACCCGGCTGCGGTTTCACTCCGCCTGGACGGGTTTGCAATTCGCCGTACATCGGATAAACGCTATCTACCGCCTTCACGCTGGCCAGTTGCGGCGTATCGCCGGCAAACGTCATGGTCGCAAAGGTTAACTGCTCGCCCACGTTAAGGCCGCGTTTACGCGCCTCTTCAAGCCAGGCTTTCGGTACCTCCCGCGAACTTTGCAGCGTCCGATCGCCTGCCATAAACTCACGGCTTTGCTGACTTAATCCTTTTTCCATCCGGTCACTGATACTGCCGAGCGCCAGTACGCAGGCCACCGCCAGACTCAACGCCAGCCAGACAATAATCAGCGACGGCGAGCGCCATTCGCGCCAGAACCAGCGAGCTATCATGCCTCCTCCTGTAACTGACCGTTGACCAACCGCAGCCGCCGGTCGCAGCGCGCCGCCAGCGCCGGGTCGTGCGTCACCAGAATCAGCGTGGTGCCGTGTTCGCGGTTAAGCGAAAATAGCAGGTCGGCGATTTTATCTCCGGTCTGACGGTCAAGGTTGCCCGTCGGCTCATCGGCAAACAGCACATCAGGACGCCCGTTAAACGCGCGCGCCAGCGCTACGCGCTGCTGTTCGCCGCCGGAAAGCTGTGCCGGAAGGTGGTCAAGCCGTTTTCCCAGTCCCAGTTGTTCGAGCAGCGCTTTCGCCCCCGCCTTACTCTGACCGCTGTTTTCACCGCGTAGCAGGGCCGGTAGCTCAACGTTTTCCAGCGCGTTAAGCGTAGGAATAAGCATGAAGGATTGAAAAACAAAACCGACATGCTGAGCGCGAAGCTGCGCCCGCGCCTCTTCGTCCATCTGGTGAAGCGGTTTCCCCACCAGACTGACCTCTCCGCTACTGCCGTCATCCAGTCCGGCGAGAATCGCCAGCAGCGTAGATTTTCCCGATCCTGATTCGCCAATCAGCGCAATGGTTTCACCGCGTTTGACAACCAGTTCAACTCCGGTAAGGATGGAAAGCTCATGCTCACCCTGACCGACGGACTTCCTGAGACGATGAACTTCAACACTGTTTTCCGCTGGCATTTGCCCTTCCTGTTTTTGATCCTGTTAACTTTCCGTGCCGCCGCCGCAGACACCTTATTAATTCTGGGCGATAGCCTCAGCGCCGGTTACCGTATGGCCGCCAGCGCGGCATGGCCGTCGCTCCTTAATGATAAATGGCAAAACAAAACGTCGGTCGTTAATGCCAGTATAAGCGGAGATACCTCGCAGCAGGGACTGGCGCGTTTGCCGGCGCTGTTGCAACAGCATCACCCGCGCTGGGTAGTGGTGGAACTTGGCGGCAACGATGGCCTACGCGGTTTTGCGCCTGCGCAAACCGAACAGACGCTACGTAAAATCATTCAGACGGTGAAAGCCGCCGATGCCCAACCGTTACTGATGCAAATTCATCTGCCCGCAAACTACGGTCGCCGTTATAATGAATCCTTTAGCGCCATTTATCCTAAGCTCGCCAAAGAGTTCGATATTCCTCTGTTACCGTTTTTTATGGAAGAGGTATATCTGAAACCGCAGTGGATGCAGGATGACGGCATTCATCCCAACCGCGACGCCCAGCCGTTTATTGCCGACTGGATGGCGAAGCAGTTGACCCCTTTTCTCTCCTGAATAATTCGAGTTGCATGAAGGCGGCACGTAAGAGAATTTCCAGGAGCATAGATACCTATGTGACTGGCGTAAACGAACGCACAGGCAACTTGAAGTATGACGGATATAGTTAACCACGACTCTTAAATCAACGGAGATCCTGACAGGTAAAGTTATGCAAAAATCGGTCTTAATAACAGGATGTTCCAGCGGAATCGGTCTGGACAGCGCGCTTGAGCTTAAACGCCAGGGCTTTCAAATCCTGGCGGGCTGCCGCAAACCTGATGATGTCGCCCGGATGAACAGTATGGGATTTACCGGCGTGTTGATCGATCTCGACTCCCCTGAAAGCGTGGATCGTGCCGCCGATGAAGTGATCGCCCTGACCGATAATCGTCTGTATGGGATCTTTAACAATGCCGGCTACGGCGTATATGGCCCCCTTTCCACCATCAGCCGTGAGCAGATGGAGCAACAGTTTTCCAGTAATTTCTTCGGCGCGCATCAGCTTACTATGCGCTTACTTCCCGCCATGTTGCCGCATGGCGAAGGACGCATTGTGATGACCTCATCGGTGATGGGGCTGATTTCCACCCCAGGGCGCGGCGCTTACGCCGCCAGCAAATATGCGCTCGAAGCCTGGTCTGACGCGCTACGTATGGAGCTACGGCACACAGGCATTAAAGTGAGCCTGATAGAACCGGGGCCGATTCGTACCCGTTTTACGGATAACGTTAACCAGACGCAGCGTGATAAACCGGTAGAAAATCCCGGCATCGCCGCACGTTTCACCCGCGATCCTGACGCGGTAGTAGCGAAAGTACGTCATGCTTTTGCAAGCGATAAACCCAGGCTGCGCTATCCCGTTACGCTGGTCACCTGGGCGGTGATGGCGCTGAAACGCCTATTGCCGGGCCGGATACTGGATAAAATTTTACAAAGCTGAGTTGAAGTGCGCCCGTCAGCCCCCATGTAAACGTGACACAGACAAAAGAGAGCGACGCCATGTCCGTACAGAACATTGTCAATATTAATGAATCCAACCTGCAGCAGACCTTAGAGCAGTCTATGACCACGCCGGTACTGTTCTATTTCTGGTCTGAACGCAGCCAACACTGTCTGCAATTAACGCCAGTGCTGGAAAGTCTGGCTGCCCAGTACCACGGTCAGTTTATTCTGGCAAAGCTGGACTGCGACGCCGAACAGATGATCGCCGCTCAGTTTGGTCTGCGCGCCATCCCGACTGTCTATCTGTTCCAGAATGGCCAACCGGTCGATGGTTTCCAGGGGCCGCAGCCGGAAGAGGCGATCCGCGCCCTGCTGGATAAAGTACTGCCGCGTGAAGAAGAGCTAAAAGCGCAACAAGCGATGCAGTTAATGCAGGAGGGCAACTACATTGACGCGCTGCCGTTGCTCAAAGACGCCTGGCAGCTCTCTTCGCAGAAGAGTGAGATTGGCCTGTTACTGGCGGAAGCGCAAATTGCGCTGAACCGCTCTGAAGAGGCCGAAGCGGTGTTAAAAACTATACCGCTACAGGATCAGGATACCCGTTATCAGGGGCTGGTTGCGCAGATCGAACTGCTTAAACAGGCGGCAGATACGCCGGAAATTCAGCAACTTCAGCAGCAAGTCGCGGAGAATCCGCAGGATGCGGCTTTGGCAACGCAACTGGCGTTGCAGTTGCACCAGGTCGGACGTAATGAAGAAGCGCTGGAATTGCTGTTCAGCCATCTGAGAAAAGATCTTGCCGCCGCCGAGGGACAGACGCGCAAAACCTTCCAGGAGATCCTTGCCGCGCTCGGCACCGGCGACGCGCTGGCGTCGAAATACCGCCGCCAGTTGTACGCGCTACTGTATTAATCCTCTCTTGCCTGATGGCGCGCTTATCTGGCCTACCTGTCGTCCTCAGGCCGGATAAGGCGCTTGCGCCATCATCCGGCAACTATCATGATTTCTTGAGCGGCATTACTACCAACTGATGACGCGAATTATAGAACTTCCGGTAGGTTAAATAGCAGGCAATGATGGTAGACAGGCTGGCTGTCGACAACAGCATAAACGTTACCATAATTTGATATTTAATCGCTTTTACCGGATCGATCCCGGCAAAAATCAGCCCGGACATCATCCCCGGCAGGCTCACCAGCCCAACGGTCTTTGCCGAGTCGATCGTCGGGATAAGCGATGCGCGGATGCTATCGCGGATAAGCCCGGCGGAGGCCATTTTCGGCGTTGCGCCCAAACTTAACTTTTCCTGGATTTGCTGCTGCTCGCTATGAAAACGCAGCCCCAGTTGGTTGTAGCACAGCCCTACCGCCACCATCGCATTGCCGGCGACCATGCCAGCGATGGGAATCACCTGCATCGGCGCAAATTCAATCGAACCGGTAAGCACCAGTACCGTCAGCGTTAGTCCGGCGCCGACGGTGATGGCGATAAACGAGGAGAGAAATGCCTTATCGATATATTTACTGCGCTTTTGCGCGTTCCAGGCGGCGTTAAAACAGATGAACAGCACCATCAGCAGCGTCAGGGCGGCATGATTAACGCCAAAGATGTATTTCAGTACATAGCCGACAATAATGAGCTGTATCACCGCCCGGCATACGCTCCACAGAATATCTTTTTCCAGCGCCAGCTTTTCCTTGTGACTGATGAGCATCGCGACCACCACCAGCAGCATCGATAACGCCAGCGAGGTATTGGTAATATTATGCTCGTTCATAACGCGCCTCCTGCATCTCTCCGGCAGATGGCGTTAACGTTATCACCTTATCCGCGTGTTGAATTTCATCTTTATCATGCGTTACCCACAAGACAGCGACCTGCTTATCGCGAACATAGCGATGAATAATATCATTCACATTCCGTTTGTTATGTTCATCCAGCGCGCTGGTTATTTCGTCGAGTAACAGTATTTTCGGCAGAAACTGTAGATTACGAATTAGAGCAATACGCTGTTTTTCCCCGCCGGAAAGCGCGGTAATCGGTTTTTGCAGAATCGTCTCCGGCAGTTCAAAACGCGACAGATCGTCTGCGAAGGCTGTCGGCTGCGGGCGCTGATGGCGAATTTGCCAGGGAAAAATCAGGTTATCGTAAACCGTATCGCCAAATAGCGCTGGCGTCTGAGCGCAATAAGAAACCTGCTGGCGATAGGCTTCCGGACTCAGAGTAGTAATATCCTGCCCCGCAAAAAGAATCATGCCGATATCAGGACTTATTAACGAGGCCACCATTTTCAACAACGTACTTTTTCCGCAGCCAGAAGGACCGGTAATTAACTTAAATTCGCCGCGTTGCAGCGTAAAACTGATGTTATTCACTATTTTTGTCGTCGCAGTCCGGTAACCGACCTGCTTTAACTCAAGCAACATGCTACGTTCTGTCATTTATTTCGCATCCGTTGTTCATATTTTTATAGCGATAGTGTATCCCTGTAATTAATAAGGGGGGAACATGCTTTACTGAATCAGGTATAATTCGCTTAATTCGTCAGCAAAATCGGTTTATGGACAACGCAACAGGAGGTTTAGCTATGCTCATTCTTATCCCTATTCTCATTTTCGTCGCGCTGGTGATCGTCGGCGCGGGCGTCAAAATCGTTCCGCAGGGATACCAGTGGACGGTGGAGCGCTTTGGACGTTACACCAAAACCCTGCAGCCGGGATTAAGCCTTGTTGTACCGTTTATGGACAGAATTGGCCGCAAGATCAATATGATGGAGCAGGTGCTGGATATTCCGTCGCAGGAGGTGATCTCAAAAGATAACGCCAACGTCACTATCGATGCGGTCTGTTTTATTCAGGTTATCGATGCGCCGCGCGCCGCCTATGAAGTCAGTAACCTGGAACTGGCGATCATTAACCTGACCATGACCAATATCCGTACGGTGCTCGGTTCGATGGAGCTGGATGAAATGCTCTCCCAGCGCGACAGCATCAACACGCGGCTGCTGCATATTGTCGATGAAGCCACCAATCCGTGGGGAATTAAAGTTACCCGTATCGAAATTCGCGATGTCCGCCCGCCCGCGGAATTGATCTCCTCGATGAACGCCCAGATGAAAGCGGAACGTACCAAACGCGCCTATATCCTTGAGGCCGAAGGGGTACGTCAGGCGGAAATCCTCAAAGCCGAGGGGGAAAAACAGTCGCAGATTCTGAAAGCTGAAGGCGAACGTCAGTCCGCTTTCCTGCAGGCGGAAGCCCGCGAACGTTCCGCCGAAGCGGAAGCCCGCGCTACGCAGATGGTGTCTGAAGCCATCGCCGCCGGGGATATTCAGGCGATAAACTACTTTGTGGCGCAGAAATACACCGAAGCGTTACAGCAAATCGGCTCGGCGAATAACAGCAAAGTGGTCATGATGCCGCTGGATGCCAGCAGTCTGATGGGTGCTATCGCCGGGATCAGCGAGCTGGTTAAGGACAGCGCCAGCGAACGGAAAAAAGCATGATAGCGATGATTCTGGTACATCCGCATATCTTCTGGCTTAGCCTCGGCGGCCTGTTGTTGGCTGCGGAAATGCTCGGCGGTAACGGTTATTTGCTGTGGAGCGGCGTGGCGGCAGTGATTACCGGCTTAACCGTCTGGCTCTTACCGCTCGGCTGGGAATGGCAGGGCGTGCTGTTTGCGGCCTTAACGTTGCTGGCAGCCTGGCTTTGGTGGCGCTGGCTGGCGCGTCGCGTGCGGGAACAGAAGCCGACCGACAGCCGCCTTAACCAACGCGGACAACAACTGGTAGGCCGCCGGTTTATGCTTGATGCCGCGTTAGTGAACGGACGGGGTCATATGCGTGTCGGCGACAGCTCGTGGCCGGTATGCGCTGACGAAGACCTGCGCGCAGGTACGCATGTCGAAGTGATCGCCGTGGAAGGCATCACCTTACGCATTCGCGCCGTTTAATCAACGTGGCTTTTGCGCCTTGTGATGACAGCAGCCGGAAAGATTATCAATAATCGGGCAGTCGGCGCTGTCATCGCCGGGACAACTCTCCGCCAACGCCAGCAGTTGATCGCGCATTGATTGCAGCTCGCTGATATGGCGCTCGATCTCCGCGACCTTTTCCAGCGTCCGCTTTTTTACATCTGCGCTATGGCGTCGCGGATCGTTAAACAGATTGACCAGTTCGCCACACTCTTCCAGATTAAACCCCACCTGCCTCGCCTGTCGCAGCAACGTCAGCTCGTTTAAATGCTTCTGCGTGTAGGTGCGATAACCATTTTCGCTACGTAATGGCGGCGTCACCAGCCCTTTCTCTTCATAAAACCGAATGGCTTTGCTGGTTAAACCGGTTTTTTTCGCCACATCGCTAATATTCATATTTCCCCCTTGACCTTAACCTTGCTGGAAGGTTTAACCTTTATCACAGTGAGTCACTAAGATTACTAAGGTCAATGAATTGATGACCAATCATAAAGGAGTTTTTACTATGTCTCAAACTATCGACCTGACCCTGGACGGTTTGTCCTGCGGTCATTGCGTTAAACGCGTGAAAGAAAGTCTTGAACAACGTCCGGATGTTGAGCTGGCGGACGTCACCGTAACCGAAGCGCACGTTACCGGTACCGCCAGTGCGGACGCGTTAATTGAAACCATCAAACAAGCCGGGTATGGCGCGACGTTAAGCCACCCAAAGGCTAAACCGCTGACGGAGTCATCAATCCCGTCGGAAGCACTGGCAGCGGTTCCTCATGAGCTTCCGGTAGCGACGGCCGATGAAGAAAGCCAACAGTTGCTGTTAAGCGGCATGAGCTGCGCCAGTTGTGTCACCCGCGTACAACATGCGTTACAAAGCGTACCGGGCGTCACGCAGGCACGGGTAAACCTGGCGGAACGCACTGCGCTGGTGATGGGCAGCGCCTCCGCCGCTGATTTAGTGCAGGCGGTGGAAAAAGCCGGCTACGGCGCAGAGGCGATTGAAGATGACATCAAACGCCGCGAGCGCCAGCAGGAAACCGCCATCGCCACCATGAAACGTTTTCGCTGGCAGGCCATCGTCGCCCTGGCGGTCGGTATACCGGTCATGGTCTGGGGGATGATCGGCGATAACATGATGGTGACCGGCGACAACCGCAGCCTGTGGCTGGCTATTGGCCTGATCACGCTTGCGGTGATGGTCTTTGCGGGCGGTCACTTTTACCGTAACGCGTGGAAAAGCCTGCTGAACGGCACGGCGACGATGGATACGCTGGTGGCGCTCGGCACCGGGGTCGCCTGGCTCTACTCCATGAGCGTCAACCTGTGGCCGCAGTGGTTCCCGATGGAAGCGCGGCACCTCTATTACGAAGCCAGTGCGATGATTATCGGTCTGATTAATCTCGGACACATGCTGGAAGCGCGCGCCCGTCAGCGTTCCTCAAAAGCGCTGGAAAAATTACTCGATCTCACCCCGCCCACCGCACGCGTCGTGACAGAAGACGGCGAAAAAAGCGTCCCGTTGGCGGACGTTCAGCCAGGGATGCTACTGCGGCTCACTACCGGCGATCGCGTGCCGGTGGATGGCGAAATTACCCAGGGCGAAGCGTGGCTTGATGAAGCCATGCTGACCGGCGAACCTATTCCGCAGCAAAAAGGCGAAGGCGACAGCGTTCATGCCGGCACCGTCGTCCAGGACGGCAGCGTCCTGTTCCGCGCCAGCGCGGTGGGCAGTCATACCACGCTGTCACGCATTATTCGCATGGTACGCCAGGCGCAAAGCAGTAAACCGGAAATTGGCCAACTGGCCGATAAAATCTCTGCGGTATTCGTTCCCGTCGTCGTGGCTATTGCGCTGTTCAGCGCCGCTATCTGGTATTTCTTCGGGCCGGCGCCGCAAATTGTTTATACGCTGGTCATCGCCACCACCGTACTGATTATCGCCTGCCCTTGCGCATTAGGCCTGGCGACGCCAATGTCGATTATTTCCGGCGTAGGCCGCGCTGCCGAATTCGGCGTGCTGGTACGCGACGCCGATGCCCTGCAACGCGCCAGTACGTTGGATACCCTCGTTTTTGATAAAACCGGGACGCTGACGGAAGGCAAGCCGCAAGTGGTGGCGGTAAAAACCTTTAACGGCGTTGAGGAAGCTCAGGCATTACGTCTGGCAGCCGCGCTCGAACAAGGCTCCAGCCACCCGCTGGCCCATGCGATTCTGGAAAAAGCCGGCGACGATAAACTGCCGCAGGTGAACGGTTTCAGAACGCTGCGCGGACTGGGCGTCAGCGGTGAAGCGGAAGGTCATCAACTGCTTCTGGGGAACCAGGCGTTGCTGAACGAACAGCACGTCGCCACGGATGATATGACGGCGGAAATCACCGCGCAGGCCTCGCAAGGCTCTACTCCGGTCCTGCTGGCGATTGACGGTAAAGCGGCGGCGTTACTGGCGGTACGCGATCCATTGCGCAGCGATAGTATTGCCGCGCTTGAACGCCTGCACAACGCCGGATACCGTCTGGTAATGCTCACCGGGGATAACCCAACGACGGCTAACGCGATTGCCAAAGAAGCGGGTATTGATGAAGTGATTGCGGGCGTTCTGCCGGATGGCAAAGCCGATGCGATTAAACGTCTGCAAAGCCAGGGTCGTCAGGTTGCGATGGTCGGCGATGGTATCAACGATGCGCCCGCGCTGGCGCAGGCGGACGTCGGTATCGCGATGGGCGGCGGCAGCGATGTGGCGATTGAAACCGCGGCGATTACGCTGATGCGCCATAGTCTGATGGGCGTGGCGGATGCGCTGGCCATTTCGCGCGCGACGTTGCGCAATATGAAGCAAAACCTGCTTGGCGCATTTATCTACAACAGCATTGGTATCCCGGTGGCCGCCGGTATTCTGTGGCCGTTTACCGGTACCTTGTTAAACCCGGTAGTAGCGGGCGCGGCAATGGCGCTGTCTTCCATTACCGTCGTCAGCAATGCCAACCGGCTATTACGCTTTAAACCGAAAGCGTAAAAAGTCCTATCAGGCAGCATCAGTTGCCTGATATATTATTAAGCCATCAGTAATTTACCGTATCAATATATAAAAATTTAACCGCACATCCTATAGAAAAATAAAAAACAACATTTTATAATATTTTTTTGAATCATAAGGATGTGTTATTTATGTTTAGAAAAGCAGTTACGTTTCTTTTCCTGCTTTCTCCCGCCGTCAGTTATGCAGGATTATTTGATTCCACTCCAGAGTTAAAATGCGGCAATGATAATGCAGTCACGGCAGCAAAAGAGTGGATTTACAATGAAGCATTAAGTCGTTTACAGCAAGACTATATTAAAGCGCCTTCCACGCTTTTCTTCGATATCCCCCAGACTCAGTACGAGCAGCAACTCCGGGCTATTCCTGTTCAATTCAGTGATGTAATAACGCAAAATCCTCAATCAGAAAATGCCAATCTACGAATTTGCTCGGCTACCGTCGCCATGGGCATTCCTCAGTCATTGTTTAAAGTAATTAAATATTTACCAGATACTCTATTCTATATTTCACAAGGGAATGGACAGGTAATAAACAATACGGTGACCTGGAAAGAGGTTAACTACAATATCCAGCTAGCTGACAACAACAAAGATATTGTCGTCACCCCTGTGAAAAAAACCGATAAATTGGCGTGGTCTATTTATGTAATGGCAAGAATGACGGTATCTGGTGATAATCTCATAAAGAAAAAAAATAGCTCACTGATTGAAATCGCAGCAAAGAAATTTGAGAGTAGAGATCGCGAGCTTAATCAGGTCTGGAATTCACTACCCGCCTCTGCCCGAACGGCATTAAAACAAGAGCAGCGAGTCTGGGTGACCAAAAAAGAGCAGCAGTGCGGCAAACTTAGCGATGCAAAATCCGAGGCCATACCTGCTGAGAAGCGCATCAGTATTTATAAATGCCAGCTTGAAATGACCATCGCCAGAACGGCCTATCTCGACGGCAGCGAATAACCTGACCGATCGTTGACATCCCGTCAGGGCGCATTGCGCCCTTTTCTCCAACGCGCTAGCATGAGCTTTTTCAAAGGGAGCGCGTATGGAGCTATTAAATCAACTTAAACGTTTATGGCGCGCGCTGCGTGGTACCCCAAATAGTTGGCCTGCTATCGATCTCTCCCTGCCCGGCGGTCGTCATCTGCATCTGGTTGGCAGTATTCATATGGGGACACGCGATATGGCTCCTCTTCCAGCAAAGCTGGTGAAAAAGCTACGCCAGGCCGACGCGCTGGTCGTTGAAGCGGATATTTCTGGTAACGAAACGCCATTCAGCAATCTCCCCAAATGCCCGCCATTGGTCGAACGTCTCAGCGCCGGGCAGCTAAGCGCACTGGAAAAACGGGTCAGCGAGTTGGGTATGCCGCTGATCCATTTTGATAATCAACCTTTATGGCAGATAGCTATGGTGCTACAGGTCACGCAGGCGCAACGGCTGGGATTGCGCCCGGACTATGGCATTGATTATCAGCTATTACAGGCTGCCCGCGAAATGTCGCTGCCGGTGCAAGAGCTGGAAGGGGCGAAACACCAGCTCGAACTACTCTGCGATCTGCCCGATGGCGGGATGGCGCTGCTTGACGACACGCTGACGCACTGGCACACCAACGCACGGCTTTTGCAGGTGATGATCGGCTGGTGGCTTGAACAGCCCCCGACCAGCGTTGGCGCTTCGCTCCCCAGAACGTTTAGCCAGCCGCTGTATGATGTACTGATGGTGAAACGCAATGAAGCCTGGCGCGACGCGCTGCTGGCGCTGCCGCCGGGACGCTACGTGGTAGCCGTAGGGGCGCTACATCTGTACGGCGAAGGCAACCTACCGCAAATATTGAAATAAAAAAATGGCCAATATCGCTATTGGCCCGTCAAAGAGGAATTTCATCGTTATTATTATCCCGACGCTTTCGCTTCGGATCTTCAGATTGTCGCTCAAAGTTGCCGCAACTGCCAAGACCTAATGCACAAGATTATACTATTTTTTAGTCCGCTTTCGGGCGTATGCTGATGGCAAATCACGTCTGTAGTAAGAAGGAACGTTATGACACCCGCAGTTAAGTTACTCGAAAAAAACAAGATTCCGTTTAACATTCACACCTACGATCACGATCCGAATGAAACTAACTTTGGCGATGAAGTGGTGCGTAAGCTCGGGCTAAACGCCGATCAGGTGTATAAAACGCTTTTGGTTGCCGTGAATGGCGATATGAAGCAACTGGCCGTCGCCGTGACGCCTGTAGCCGGACAGCTGGATTTGAAAAAAGTCGCCAAAGCTCTGGGCGCGAAAAAGGTCGATATGGCCGACCCGATGGTGGCGCAACGCACCACGGGATATCTGGTCGGCGGGATCAGTCCGCTGGGACAGAAGAAACGGCTGCCCACGCTGATTGACGCGCCAGCCCGCACGTTTGCCACTATTTATGTTTCCGGTGGTAAACGCGGGCTGGATATTGAACTGGCGGCTGACGATTTGGCCGCCATACTGGGTGCTAAATTCGCTGATATCGCGCGTCGGGATTAAGCCTGCGTAAAATACATTGCCGGATAGCGGCGCAAACGCCTTATCCGGCCTACAGCAGACATAATCCGTAGGCCTTAAGGCTGCGCGCCATCAGGCAGTGATGGCTATCCGTACCGCTACAGCCAGCTCACCTCGCCTTTTGGCGTAAACGCCGCCGCATCCAGCGGTGAATTCTGCTGAATAAACTCTTTCAGCACTTCCGCGTCAATAAACCCGGTATTCACGTATCCCGGTTTGTTATCGATGCGCGGATAACCATCGCCGCCCGTGGCGTTGAAACTCAGCGTCGCCATGCGATAGGTTTTAGCCGGATCAACAGGCTCGCCTTTGATTTTCAGATCGGTGAGCTTGCCCTCTTTGGCGACAAAGCTCACATTGGCGAACTGTGGATAGGCGCCGGAGTCCGGTTTCATCTGTGCTACGGCGGTGAGATAATCAACCACCTCTTTGCCGCTCATATCGGCATACACCACAATGTTGCCGAACGGCTGTACCTTGAGCACGCTTTTATAGGTAATATCTCCCGCCTCAATCGAGTCGCGAATACCGCCGCCGCTCATCACGCCAAAATCGGCGCCGGTGCGCGCGATCTGCGCAGCCAGAATCACCCGTCCCATATTGGTCTGGACAAATCTGACCTTACTGCGATCGCCTTCAAGAAGGCCATTCACGCTACCAATTTTCACCTCCAGTTGCGCTTTACCTTTATTCTGGAACGGCGTTAATAACGAGAGCATTTGCGGATTTTCGGCGATTTCCGGCGTGTAAAGTACACGCTCGCTTTTCCCGTTATCCCAGGTCACTTTTTTCTTGAGATTTACCGGAATAAGCTGGTAGTTAACCATTTTCATCTCGCCGTTACGGAATTCGAAATCCGCGCGACCCACATATTTACCCCACTCATGCGCCTGCACGATCCAGATGCCATTTTGCTTATCCGGCGCGCAGGGCGTTCCCGGTACGTAATTCACCTGTTTTTTGTTTTCCGACGCCATGCATACCGGGTCTTGTGAGTGACCGCCCACAATCATCGCCAGCGAACCGGCAGGCAGGCTACGCGCCATCTCAACGTCGCCCGGCGCGTTCGAACCGTGATCGCCGTTGTCATAATGCCCCATATGTGTGGTCGCGATAATCACGTCCGGTTTTTCATTCATATTAAGTTCCTGAATCACCACCTTTGCTTCTTCAGCAGGTTTACGAAACTCAATATCGGTGAAATATTCCGGGTTGCCTATTTTCGCCGTGTCATCGGTGGTTAAGCCGATTACCGCGATTTTTATATCCTGGCGTGTAAAAATAGCCCACGGCTTAAACAGACGCTCGCCGGTACTTTTTTGATAAATATTGGCGGAAAGAAAGGGAAACTTCGCCCACTTTTCCTGCTGGCGCAATACGGTGAGCGGGTTATCAAATTCATGATTACCGACGGCCATAGCGTCGTAGCCAATCAGATTCATCCCGCGGAAATCGGGCTCCGCATCCTGGAGATCGGATTCCGGCACCCCGGTATTAATGTCGCCGCCGGATAACAACAGGACGCTTCCCCCCTCTTGCGCCACCTCTTTACGGATACTGTCCACCAGCGTTTTTTGCGCCGCCAGACCATATTCGCCATATTCGCTGCGCCAGAAGTGACCGTGGTGATCGTTGGTATGCAGGATAGTAATTTTATAGGTTTTATCTTTTTCGTAAGCCTGTGCAGGCTGAGTCGTCAGCGCGAACGCCGCCAGTAACGCCAGCGCCACACCCCGTTTCAAAAATTTCATCTTTCTCTCCCTGACTCAATATCAACCGCAGAAATTACCTTTCCTTGCAATAATAGACAAATATGTTTTCAGAATTGAGACTTCCTTCAAACACATTTCACAGGTATGTTAGGCAAGTAATAATTACACATCCTACTATCTCCAACATCGCATAAAATTTAAGTGACTTTCTATGGCCATGAGTGAACCAACCCAGCCGTTAGCCGACGCGCCCGCCGCGGCCGCTAAAGCACGTACTTCGTTTGGTATTTTGGGCGCGATCAGTCTTTCCCATCTACTGAACGATATGATCCAGTCGCTAATCTTAGCCATTTATCCCCTGCTGCAGGCGGAGTTCTCGCTGACCTTCGTCCAGATAGGTTTGATCACCCTGACGTTCCAGCTCGCCTCATCACTACTGCAACCGGTCGTCGGCTACTGGACGGATAAATATCCCATGCCGTGGTCGCTGCCTGTCGGCATGTGTTTTACCCTGAGCGGGTTGGTACTGCTGGCAATGGCGGGAAGTTTTGGCGGCGTATTGCTCGCTGCGGCGCTGGTGGGTACCGGCTCGTCCGTTTTTCACCCGGAATCGTCCCGCGTGGCGCGCATGGCCTCCGGCGGACGTCATGGTCTGGCGCAGTCTATCTTCCAGGTCGGCGGTAACTTCGGCAGTTCATTGGGCCCGCTGCTGGCTGCCGTGATTATCGCGCCCTATGGCAAAGGGAATGTCGCCTGGTTTGTGCTGGCCGCGCTGCTGGCGATCGTAGTGCTGGCGCAGATCAGCCGCTGGTACGCAGCCCAGCACCGGATAGCGAAAGGCAAGCCAAAAGCGATAATCGCTAACCCGCTGCCGCGCAATAAGGTCGTGCTGGCGGTCAGCGTGTTATTGCTACTCATTTTCTCGAAATATTTCTATATGGCGAGCATCAGTAGCTATTACACCTTTTATCTGATGCAAAAATTCGGATTATCAATACAAAACGCGCAGCTCCATCTGTTTGCCTTCCTGTTTGCGGTGGCTGCCGGGACGGTAATCGGCGGGCCGGTGGGCGATAAAATCGGCAGGAAATATGTGATTTGGGGCTCTATTCTCGGCGTCGCGCCGTTTACCCTTGTTTTACCCTACGCCACACTGTACTGGACGGGGATTTTAACAGTAATTATCGGCTTTATTCTCGCGTCGGCGTTTTCCGCCATTCTGGTGTATGCCCAGGAGCTGCTGCCAGGACGCATCGGTATGGTTTCCGGCCTGTTTTTCGGGTTTGCCTTCGGGATGGGAGGCCTGGGCGCAGCGGTGCTGGGGCTGATTGCCGACCATACCAGTATCTATTTAGTTTATAAAATCTGTGCTTTCCTGCCGCTTCTGGGGATACTGACCATATTCTTACCTGATAATCGACATAAAGCATGATTTTATGGCGGTTAAAGGTACGCTTTAACCGCCTGTACATCCTGATGCCATCTTGCTTTGCCCATCCCATACTTATCACTTTTCCGTTCCGTGCTCTTTTTACCGTCAGATTGTATCTTTTTATAAAACACAACCATTTTTTATAAACATCCTGATTGAAATTGTCATAAACTATTACCCGGAGTTTTGGAGTCCAGCAACCAAAGGAGACGGAATGCATCACGCTACCCCGCTTATCACCACCATTGTCGGCGGCCTTGTGCTCGCTTTTATTCTCGGCATGATTGCCAACAAATTGCGTATTTCTCCACTGGTGGGATATCTGTTAGCGGGCGTTCTGGCGGGACCTTTTACCCCGGGTTTTGTTGCGGATACCAAACTGGCGCCGGAGCTGGCGGAGCTCGGCGTGATTCTATTGATGTTCGGCGTCGGGCTGCATTTTTCGCTGAAGGATTTGATGGCGGTAAAGTCTATCGCCATTCCCGGCGCTGTCGCTCAGATAGCGGTGGCGACGCTGCTGGGTATGGCGCTTTCCGCCGTGCTGGGATGGTCATTAATGACCGGCATCGTTTTTGGGCTCTGTCTGTCTACCGCCAGTACCGTCGTCCTGCTGCGCGCGCTTGAGGAGCGACAACTCCTTGATAGCCAGCGCGGGCAAATCGCCATCGGCTGGCTGATTGTCGAAGATCTGGTGATGGTGCTGACGCTGGTCTTGCTGCCCGCCGTTGCCGGCATGGTGGAAAAAGGCGATGTCGGCATAGCCTCGCTGACAGTCGATATGGGGATAACCATTGGTAAAGTGGTGGCGTTTATCGCCATCATGATGCTGGTCGGACGCCGCCTGGTGCCGTGGATTATGGCCCGCAGCGCCGCCACCGGCTCGCGCGAATTATTTACCCTTTCCGTACTGGCGCTGGCGTTAGGCATTGCGTTTGGCGCGGTAGAACTGTTTGACGTCTCTTTTGCGCTGGGCGCGTTCTTCGCTGGAATGGTGCTTAATGAGTCGGAACTGAGTCACCGGGCGGCGCACGATACGTTGCCGCTGCGCGACGCCTTTGCCGTCCTGTTTTTTGTTTCCGTCGGCATGTTGTTCGATCCGTTAGTCTTGATTCAACAGCCGCTGGCTGTGCTGGCGACGCTTGCCATTATCGTCTTTGGTAAATCGATCGCTGCGTTTTTCCTGGTGCGTATGTTCGGCCACTCGCCGCGAACCGCGCTGACCATTGCCGCCAGCCTGGCGCAAATCGGCGAGTTCGGCTTTATTCTCGCCGGACTCGGCATGGCGCTCAACCTGCTGCCGCAGGCGGGACAGAACCTGGTGCTGGCAGGCGCTATTTTGTCGATTATGCTTAATCCCGTACTGTTTACCCTGCTGGAGAAGTATCTGGCGAAAACCGAAACGCTGGAAGAGCAAACGCTGGAAGAGGCTATCGAAGAAGAGAAGCAAATTCCGGTGGATATCTGTAATCATGCCCTGCTGGTGGGTTTTGGCCGCGTAGGCAGTCTGCTGGGAGAAAAATTACTGGCGGCGGGGATTCCGCTGGTGGTTATCGAAACGTCCCGTACCCGCGTGGATGAGCTGCGCGAACGCGGGATTCGCGCCGTGCTGGGCAACGCCGCTAACGAAGAAATCATGAATCTGGCGCATCTGGACTGCGCCCGCTGGCTGTTATTGACCATCCCCAACGGTTACGAAGCCGGCGAGATTGTCGCCTCAGCGCGGGAAAAAAGTCCTGATATCGAGATAATCGCCCGCGCGCACTATGATGATGAAGTGAAATATATTACCGAGCGGGGAGCCAATCAGGTAGTGATGGGCGAGCGAGAAATTGCCCGGGCGATGCTGGAACTGCTTGAAACGCCGCCCGCGGGTGAGGTCGTCGCCAGTTAAGGGTTTGCCGGACGGCCCGATGCGCGCAGCGCCATCGGGCAAGCCAGATTAGCGATCCCAGTACGACTCTTCCAGGCTGTCCTCACGCTCCGGCAGCCCGCGTGTCAGACGCGGAGAATGCTGGTTCAGTACCTGATAACTGACACGGTTAGCATATTTACACACCTGCGCCAGCGACGAATAGGTCAGCCAGGTAAATTTGTGCTTACTGGAGTTCGGTACGTTGCTACGATGGTAACTGTTCGCCGTAATATCGTGCAGCAGCGCCGCCAGCGCGCCATCGCCCGCGCCGTTGGTGTTCATGATTTTTTCCGGCCCGCCCATATATGGCGCAATATGCGAATAAACGCGTAGCGGATTAATACAATCTTTATGGCGCATTGCCCGGCTAAATTCATACTGGTTAAATTCAGCAATAGCCCCCGGCAGCAGAGGATGCTGGGTTTTACGTTTTGCTTCCTCTTCGGTGAAGCCCGACATATATAACCCTATCGGCCCGGCGGTGCATAACACCAGGTCGACCCAGTCCAGCGCCTTATCCGCCGCCAGCAGCGGGTCGTTTTCGCCGGTCAGCGCTTCCGCTTCTTCTTCATTCATTGCCAGAATCGAGACATTCTCTTTGAGAAACGCCTGCCACCACTGCGGATTATCGGCGATCACAAATTTGGTGCCCAGCGTCATGACAACCGGCACGTTATGCTTTTTCGCGTATTCGATCGCTTTCATCGTCGCGTCAGGCATCGGTTCGCCAGGCTTACAGCGCACCAGATATGAGGTCAACACCAGCGCGGAAGCGCCAGCGATCACCGCTTCCGGAATACTTTCCGCCCGTAGCTGATTCATATGGCCGGGGCTGATAGCGAAGGTACGCTCGCCGGATTCGCCAATCAGCGTGAAACAGCGGCCAATCGGGCCATCTACCGCTTGCAGATAATTCAGGTCGGTACGGCTGGAAGTATTACACAGGTAGCGATAAGCGTAGCTGCCAATCTCAATGTTGCTGCACATCACGCCCAGTAACACCGAACGGTCATCCGCCAGTACCGAGTAATTGTGCATCGTATTGCCTATGGTGCCGCCAGCAAACTGATGGGTGATCAGATTTTCCCGCGTCAGTTCCTGATACAGCTTCTCCGCCACCTCGTCTTCTATCACCAGAGAATGCCCGGCGCTTAATCCATAGCGTGTAATAAAATCGTCATCCACTTTCGCCTCAATATCCACCAGCGTCTGGTCGATACCGACGACCCAGGAGGCGTTGGTTTCCTGTTCTGGCTGAATTTGTTGCAACAACGGGTCACGCGCATTGACGGGAAAATAGTGTTTGGATTTACGTTTACCGGGAAATTTCATGATTGTGCTTACGGATGAATAACGGAGCGCTGCATGGTAGCACATTCCCCCTGCTGCGCGCGACGGACGATGGCGTTTCAATATCGGACGACGAGATCGCAGTTTCTCCAGCCGCGTTTTTTACAATGGTTCACTTTCACAAGGAGCGTTTTATGAAGCCGGAAAATAAAATTCCCGTACTCACCCGACTATCTGACGAAATGACAGCCGTCGTAAACTTCCAGCAACCAGGCCTTCCCCCCTGGCCTGCCGATGGCGATATTGAGACCCAGCGTCAGTATTATCTTCTTGAGCGCCGTTTCTGGAATGCCGACGCGCCGTCCATGACCACCCGCACCTGCGTCGTCCCTACGCCTTATGGCGATGTAACAACCCGGCTCTACTCGCCGCAGCCGACCAGTCAGGCCACCTTATACTATCTGCACGGCGGCGGATTTATCCTCGGTAACCTGGATACGCATGACCGGATAATGCGTCTGCTGGCGCGTTATGCCGGCTGCACCGTGATCGGTATTGATTATTCGCTGTCGCCGCAAGCGCGTTATCCGCAGGCCATTGAAGAAACCGTCGCGGTATGCAGCTACTTCTCTCAACATGCCGATGAATACTCGCTCAATGTGGAGAAAATCGGTTTCGCCGGAGATTCCGCAGGCGCCATGCTGGCGCTTGCCAGCGCGCTCTGGTTACGTGATAAGCACATTCGCTGCGGTAACATTATCGCGATTCTGTTGTGGTATGGGCTGTATGGGTTGCAGGATTCGGTAAGCCGCCGTCTGTTCGGCGGCGCATGGGACGGCCTGACGCGTGAAGATCTGGACATGTACGAAAAGGCCTATCTGCGTAACGATGAAGATCGGGAATCGCCCTGGTATTGTCTGTTTAATAACGATCTCACGCGCGATGTGCCGCCCTGCTTTATTGCCAGCGCGGAGTTTGATCCGCTCATTGATGACAGCCGCTTGCTGCACCAGACATTACAGGCGCACCAGCAGCCCTGCGAATACAAAATGTATCCCGGCACGCTGCACGCCTTTCTGCACTATTCGCGAATGATGACAATCGCCGACGATGCCTTGCAGGACGGCGCACGCTTCTTTATGGCGAGGATGAAGACGCCGCGTTAACGGTACGGCGCCGTGAGTTTCAGCATCATATCAATATGTTCCGGCGTCGCGTTCAGCGCCGGAATGTACGCATATTTTTTACCGCCCGCTTCAAGGAAAATCTCGCGGTTCTGTTCCGCTATCTCTTCCAGCGTCTCCAGACAATCCGCGGCAAATCCCGGACACATGACCTGAATATGGCCAGTCCCCTTTTCACCCAACATTTTTAGCGTTTCATCGGTGTACGGCGTCAGCCACGGTTCACGGCCAAAGCGCGACTGGAACGTCATCATTACCTTTTCCGGCGGCAGTCCCAATGCGGAAACCAGTTCGCGCGTGGTATCGCGACAGCGCTGCGGGTAGTCATCGCCTTCATCCGCATAACGTTGTGGAATGCCGTGATAAGAGAGCAGAAGCACATCCGGCTCGCCGTGTCTGGCGAACGACTCACGCGCGCTTTTCGCCAGCGCATCGATATAAGCGCCGTCATCTGCGTAATCGCGAATAAATGAGATACCGGGAATACGGCGTTTACGCGCCAGTATCCGCCCCAGTTCGTCCCAGACTGCGCCCACCGTTGAGCAAGAGTATTGCGGGTACAACGGCAGCACGACGATATGGTCGACGTCGCTTGCTAACAGTTCATCGACAGCGCTTTCCAGCGAGGGCGAGCCGTAGCTCATCCCCAGCGCGACGGGCGTGTCTGGCAACCGCGCGGCCAGCGCCTGTTGCTGTTCGCGGCTATATACCATGAGCGGCGAACCGCCATCCATCCAGATAGATTGATAGAGTTTCGCGACGCGCGGCGAACGCAGCGGTAAAATAACGCCACGCAACAGCGGCCACCACAGCAGACGAGGAGTATCCACCACGCGTCTGTCGCTTAAAAATTGTTTCAGGTAGCGCTTTACCGCTTCAGGAGTTGGGGCATCTGGCGTGCCAAGGTTAGCCAGCAGGATACCGGTTTTCGTCTGACGCATTGCCGCCTCTTATCTATTCAAATTGTTGATAATTGTAGCGGAAAAGCGATAAAGAAGAACTAATTGCTGCGAGAGGTAAGACGAGAATTTGCCGAATGGCGCTAACGATGCCAGTAGGCCGGATAAGGCGTTCAGGCCTGCGGGATAATGGCAGGCCTGATAAGTGCTTCACTACGCGAAAAAATTAACCGAGGATTTTTTCCAGCGCTGCGCGCACGTCGGCAACGGCCTGCGTACCGTCAACTTTAGCGTATTTGGTGTTGCCCGCTTCCGCTTCTTTCTGGTAGTAGCCAATCAGCGGCGCGGTCATCTGATGATATTCCACCAGACGTTTGCGAACGGTCTCTTCCTGATCGTCTTTACGGGTGGTCAGATCTTCGCCGGTGACGTCATCTTTGCCTTCCACTTTCGGCGGATTAAACTTAACGTGGTAAACGCGGCCAGAGGCGGCGTGTACGCGACGACCCACAATACGGTCAACGATCAGTTCGTCCGGTACGTCGAATTCCAGCACGTAATCCACGGCAATGCCCGCTTCTTTCATCGCGTCAGCCTGCGGGATCGTGCGCGGGAAACCGTCCAGCAGAAAACCGTTACGGCAGTCTTCCTGGGCGATACGCTCTTTAACCAGCGCAATCACCAGTTCATCGGTCACCAGTTTACCGGCGTCCATGATATCTTTCGCCTGTTTGCCCAACTCGGAGCCTGATTTCACTGCGGCGCGCAGCATATCGCCAGTGGAGATTTGCGGAATACCATATTTCTCCATGATGAACTGAGCCTGAGTTCCTTTACCCGCGCCCGGAGCGCCAAGCAGAATAATACGCATTACGAAAATCCCCTCAAAGGTTGTCGATATTTTTTAAAAAGCGCTAAACGATACCACCATCACGCATTTCGCTCAAGGAAGCCGCCTGATGCTGAAACGGTTAACGAAGAGAAATCCAGAAAAGAGAAGGTATTATAAAAAATGCCGGATGGCGCTGGCGCTTATCCGGCCTACAAACAGTACTCGCCCGTAGGCCGGATAAGACGCTTCGCGTCGCCATCCGGCAGTCACAAAACAGTACC
>NZ_JBKFSQ010000032.1:0-55199 GCF_046569525.1 Salmonella sp. 741265055_HSA
ATGGGCCGAGTAATCCGTAGCCAACACATAAGCGACTTGAAGTATGAAGGGTATATATAACCAAGCTGAAACAGAACCTTACCAGCCAGCGATATCAGTTCAGGATTTTCAGGATAAAAACGCAGTAACGGCAAAAATACCGCCTCACCGATAATGCTCCGGCTATTAGCATGGTTTGGGCGCAATCCCCAGATATTCTGATAAGTGACCGGCACGACCTGTCCATTCATGCTTGTGTTACCGATATACAGCATAATATGCCCTGGAATATAGACCAGCGTAGTAAACGGTTTTCCATATCTGGTGAGATAATCGATCCGCATTTGGGGATTTTTATGACTAAGAGCCTATCCCACCAGGCGTTATTGGCGCAGCCAGTTTGGATACGGACAGCGCGCAAAAAACGGAGCGTACACGTAGTACGTGAGGATTTTGAGCACTGCCCAGGACCAAAATGGCAAGTAAAATAGCCCTAATGGGATAGGCTCTAAGATCGACTACCCGTCCAGCAGCTTCTACCTGCGCGGATGAATGTCTGGCCAGGAATATGCCAAACGGCATTAACAGGCTGCGGACTTCGGCTGAACAATCATTATAAAAGTTAAAATTTCCCCAACCGTAGGGGGCGCCGTGCATTGCTTTTATTAGCACGGCGATATTTTCCACGGCATAGCCGTAAACTCGTTACCGCTTAGCCAGACCCAATGGATAAACGCGCGACCGTTGCTGTCGCGAACTGGCGCCGCAATCAGAAACTGGCCCGCCCGTTGATGTCGGAACGGTAAAATAGTGCCCGGCCGCCCGGTGAAATAATAGACGCCTGCGGCATGGACAGAAACCGGCGCGTTGATAAATGCCCCCAGTTGCTTGTGAGCAAGCAAAACCCACTGTGTTATAAATTTCTGATCCGCACTGGCAATATCTTCACTATGAACCCAGCCTGTTACCGCTGGTGAAACGACATATTGCCAGCGTTGGTCTTTGCTCTCCGTCAGCGTATAGACCGGCGTACCGGGACGCAGCGAAGACATTTGTAAATTATCAAACGGGTACCCCTCGCCCGCCTGACGGGGATCGTTAAAGAGCGGATCATCCGTTGGCAGCGCTCTGACTAAACTTTCTCTGACCATAATGCCTCGCCGGGAGGCATGATAGATATTGTCAATCTGCGTATCCGTATTCCCTCTAACTCCCGCTTTCCAGTGAGAGGTATAAAGTCTGAAGTTTTCCCCCCAATAAGCACTGCCGTTGCTAAGAAACTGCTTAATACTGGCATCCCGCGCCTGTGCTGCGCTTTTTTTCAGCAACACGGTAATATAAAAACTATTCCACGGCGAGTGAGCTTCACTGTCCATTCCGAAATAATGAGATTTTAGTGCGCTAAAGTAGCGTTGTTGGGTTGCACTATCAATAACCGGAATAGTGTAATCAGCCGAGTCCGGAGGTATCCATTTATCAACCGACTGTGAATAATCCGCTAACGGAAAGCGTGTTTTGTCGGGTCAATATAGCTCCCTGCGAGAATTTCATATTTGGCTGTTGATCGGCAGGTCGTCTGGTGGCAAGCGGTGAGGCACAATGGCATCAATAAAACGACCCAGGTTTTCTTTTGCATCATCATCGCCATAAAACGGGGAAAGCATAATATAGAGACTGACCAAAACCACCATTCACGAAACCCGAAATTATCTATAGTTGACCCGTTATTAAGACAATATTGCAAAACGTGATTAAAGCATGATGCGGATCACATTACCTTGCGATGAATATTAGCCCGCTATCTACCTTTAATTAAATTGTACAGAAAATACCCCTGAACAGTTATATACTCGTTTAATCTGCATAAATACTCCACTGACCCGCCCCTGTTTTTTTCAGACAATACATACTGTAGCGCGTCAGTTCTACTGTTTTTATATACTCGGCAAAATCATTTGCATCGACGTAGCCAATAAAATTACGCGCATCACATGCCGAAGAGGAAAGCTCACCTGGAAGAGAGTAGGTTACGATTGCACTCTCAGGCTCATACAAAATAAAAAAAAGTAGAAAAGTGCAACCTACAATCCCAATATTAATGAAGCTAATAAATAATTTTGCATTATCGGTATATTTCACTGGCAGACCTACTCTCTTTATAAAGCAGGCATAAAACATAACAGCATTTTTTATAGAGATTAATGAATTTTATCGGCTGATTTACCCGACGTTTAGTATTTACCAGGCATAAGTTCTTGCGGGTCGGTAGCACGATAACTACTGTACTGGCAGAAATGCCGCTACCGGTGTTTTTTTACTGTGTATCGCGCTGGAGAGTTCACGCTCGCGGTCGGCATACAAACTGAAGGCACAAAAAAACCACCCGTAGGTGGTTTCACGACACTGCTTATTGCTTTGATTATTCTTGTCTTTCCCATGGTACCCGGAGCGGGACTTGAACCCGCACAGCGCGAACGCCGAGGGATTTTAAATCCCTTGTGTCTACCGATTCCACCATCCGGGCTCGGGAAAAATTGGAGGCGCGTTCCGGAGTCGAACCGGACTAGACGGATTTGCAATCCGCTACATAACCGCTTTGTTAACGCGCCAAATTTTTTTGGCTTTCAGCCAGCATCCGCTTTACGCCAATGCTTTTAAACTGGAGCGGGAAACGAGACTCGAACTCGCGACCCCGACCTTGGCAAGGTCGTGCTCTACCAACTGAGCTATTCCCGCAGTATCAAGCAACTTTGTTAATCACTTGATTTTGTTATCGTCTGGCAATCAGTGCTGCCGTTCGATGCGTTGCATTCTACTTACCTGACGCACTGAGTCAACGATATTTTTCGTCACTCACGATCGTTTGCTGAAATTTGCGGCGAAACGATCACTGATCAAGCAAATCTCCGCGTGCAGCGCTCAAATATTGCAACATGGACCACAACGTTAGTACCGCTGCGACAAAGAAAAGCGCGATCCCGGCATACTCTACCCAGATATTCGGACGCCACAAGAGCCACGCCAGCGCCACCATCTGCGCGGTAGTTTTGACTTTACCGATCCAGGAGACCGCTACACTACTGCGTTTGCCCAGCTCCGCCATCCATTCACGCAGAGCAGAGATAATAATTTCGCGGGCTATCATCGTCGCCGCAGGTAACGTCACCCACCAGCTATGATAATGCTCGGTGACCAGCACCATGGCGATCGCCACCAGCACCTTGTCGGCGACGGGGTCGAGGAAAGCGCCGAAACGCGTACTCTGGTTCCAGCGTCGCGCCAGAAAGCCGTCAAACCAGTCGGTAATAGCGGCAATACAGAAAATCAGCGCGCTGACCATCGGCGCCCAGGCGAACGGCAAATAAAACACCACGACAAAGAATGGAATCAGGATGACGCGAAACAGCGTGAGCAACGTAGGGATATTAAATTGCATAGTGACGGGTAACTATCTGTTGTCAGTGAAATTACCCCTATGTTGCTACAGTGGCCTCAATGTTTCAACGACCAGAAGATCTTTTCTGCCAGACCTTGCGAAATACCCGGCACTTTTGCAATTTCTTCTACGCTGGCGTTACGTAGTCCTTGCAAACCGCCCATATATTTCAGCAGCATCTGGCGACGTTTAGGTCCAACGCCTTCAATAGTTTCCAGCGTACTGGTATTTTTAACCTTCGCGCGTTTTTTACGGTGCCCGCCGATCGCGTGATCGTGCGACTCATCGCGAATATGCTGAATAACATGCAGCGCCGGCGAGTCCGGCGGCAGGCTAAACCCCTCGCCTTCTGGTTCAAAAAAGAGTGTTTCCAGACCAGCCTTTCTGTCCGCGCCTTTGGCGACGCCGAGCAGCAAAGGGCGATGCTTATCCCAGGGAACATCCAGCTCAGCGAAAACGGCTTTCGCCTGGGCGAGCTGCCCTTTTCCGCCGTCGATCAGAATAACGTCCGGAATCTTACTTTCTTCTATGGCCTTGCCATAACGCCGACGTAGCACCTGATTCATCGCCGCGTAGTCATCACCCGGCGTGATGCCCGCGATATTATAACGACGATACTCGGCGCGTAACGGCCCGTTAGCGTCAAATACCACACAGGATGCGACCGTTTGCTCCCCCATGGTATGGCTGATGTCAAAACATTCCATCCGCTTGATCGCAGGAAGTTTTAATACCGCCGCCAGCGCAGTCAAACGCTGCGTGATGGTGGACTGCTGCGAGAGTTTAGTGATTAAGGCCGTTGCCGCGTTGGTCCGCGCCAGCTTGAGATAACGGGCGCGATCGCCGCGCGGTTTTGTCTGGACATGAATACGCCGTCCGGCAAGTTCCGACAACGAGTCGGCCAACAGCGTTTTATCGCTAAGATTAAAATCGAGTAGTATCTCGCTCGGTAGCGTGCGCATCTGGCTACCCTGCAGGTAAAACTGCCCGACAAAGGTTTCCACCACTTCGCCCAGTTCCGTACCGCCAGGCACTTTTGGAAAATAGCTGCGGCTACCCAGCACCTTACCCTGGCGAATAAACAGCACATGCACACAGGCCATACCCGCATCAAAAGCCACGCCGATAACGTCGAGATCGTCGCCCGCATTGGAGACAAACTGTCTCTCCGTGACCCGGCGTACCGCCTGGATCTGATCGCGAATACGCGCCGCCTCTTCAAATGCCAGATCCTGGCTGGCCTTTTCCATCCGGGCAATCAGCTGTGTTAAGACCTGGTCGTCCTTGCCGGACAAAAACAACCGGACATACTCCACCTGTTGCGTGTACTCCTCCTCGCTGACCAGTCCGGCAACGCATGGGCCTAAGCAGCGGCCAATCTGGTATTGCAGGCAAGGACGCGAGCGGTTGCGATACACGCTGTTTTCGCACTGGCGGATAGGGAAAATTTTCTGTAACAGCGCCAGCGTTTCCCGCACGGCATAGCCATTAGGAAATGGACCGAAGTACTCGCCTTTCGCATGTTTGGCGCCACGGTGCATCGCCAGACGCGGATGGGTATCGCCGCTCAGAAAAATAAAAGGATAGGATTTATCATCACGCAACAACACGTTGTAACGCGGTTGATACAACTTGATGTAATTATGCTCAAGCAGCAGCGCTTCCGTTTCGGTATGCGTTACCGTGACATCAATGTGTTGAATTTGCGCAACTAGCGCTTCGGTTTTACGCGAAGCCAGGTTGCTGCGAAAGTAGCTGGAAAGACGCTTTTTCAGGTCTTTTGCTTTACCGACATAAATAACCGTACCGCCGGCGTCATACATACGATAGACGCCGGGTTGGCTGGTAACGGTTTTCAAAAACGCTTTTGCGTCAAACATTTCACTCACTGGCTTGTTAACGTCTCCGCATTACACAGGCCATGGCGGATTGCCAGGTGAGTCAGCTCAACATCACCATGAATGTTTAATTTACTGAACATACGATAGCGATAGCTGTTCACCGTTTTAGGACTGAGATTCAGCTGTTCTGAAATCTCATTGACCTTCTGACCCTTGGTGATCATCAGCATAATCTGCAACTCGCGTTCAGACAAACTGGCGAACGGCGTTTCCGTTTTTGCAGGCTCGATCTGACTGAGCGCCATCTGCTGAGCGATATCGGAGGCGATATAACGTTGTCCGGAATACACCGAACGAATAGCGCTCACCACCTCCTGAGGCGCAGCGCCTTTGCTGAGATAGCCAGCTGCGCCAGCCTGCATCACTTTGGCGGGCAACGGGTTCTCCGTATGGACGGTCAGCATGATCACTTTGATATCCGCTGTCGATCGGGCAATTTTACGCGTCGCCTCAAGGCCGCCAATACCGGGCATGTTCATATCCATCAGCACGACGTCAACGGCGTTAGTACGGCACCATTTTACCGCATCCTCTCCGCAGCACGCTTCACCGACAACTTTAATGCCCTTTATATCTTCAAGAATGCGTCGTATCCCTGCGCGCACCAGTTCGTGGTCATCAACAAGAAGAACGTTGATCAAAGGAATATCTCCAGAATAGGGATAACGCTACTGATAGTTAATCGTCCTTATATTAGCTGGTTTTATCTCAACTTTGAAACGTAAAAAAACACCGGGTATTCGATTTTGCTCTCGTTTTTGGAAATTATGTTGTACGTCATGCGGAAACTGCCAACGTTGTCGCCCCTTCTGGCGGCGCTGTTCCGGGCTGCCATTTCATAATGGTGACAAAAATTTCACGTTCCGCTGTCTAAACACTAATTAGGGAATCAACTTTGTAACAATAATTAACGAATGAAATACGCGTAATAAACAAAGAATGAAGAAAATATATGCATCACGCGGCAACGTTTATTTTGTGGGTAAACCTTCCGCTTCTTGATCAAAAAACAACCACTGCTATTTTTAGCGTAGCTTATGGTATACTCCGCCGCCTTAACATCTGCTATCGCACATTTTCACTGAAACATAACGAGGAAAATAAATGAGTACGCCTGATTTTTCCACCGCTGAGAATAATCAAGAACTGGCTACTGAAGTCAACTGCCTGAAAGCCATGTTAACGCTGATGCTGCAGGCGATGGGCCAGGCCGATGCAGGGCGCGTGATTCTTAAAATGGAAAAACAGATCGCGCAGATGGATGATGAAGCACAAGCGGCGGTATTTTCCAGTACGGTTAAGCAAATTAAACAGGCTTACCGCCAGTAGTAAAAAACCGGCTGTTAGCATCGCTTTCAGCCGGTTTCGCGTCTGGCGCGAAGCATCGTCAGCACGTCATATCAGACCTGTCGCCGCAGCGTAGCAGGCAATCTGTGTTTTATTTGGCGCATTGAATTTCTTCTGCATGTTTTTCTGATGGAAGTTAACGGTATTTTCAGAAATAGACAGAATAATGGCGATTTCCGATGAGGTCTTCCCTTCCGCCGTCCACTTCAGAATCTCTTTCTCACGTTTACTGAAACGCATCTCAGGCGCCATCACCGTGTCGTCTTCAAGTCTTGTCAGCGCCGAAAGACTCTCCCGCGCCAGCAGTTGCAACCTCAGCTCCACTTCATCGTAGGTAAACGAGGAGCAGCGTAAACTGCTACGGGAAACAGATAAAAAGCCCAGCGCCCGGTTCGGCAACATCACACACTGGGTTACGCCTCTGCGTAATCCGAAACGCTGGGCGGCATCCCACATTGCCTGCGCTTCATGAAATAGCACGTCATCCCAATGTAAATGACCCTGCCTGAAATTTTCCGGCTTTAATACCGGATCGATCGCAAAATAGTTTTCGGACTGGTAATGCGTTACCCACGCCGGAGGATAAGTGGTACGAAGCGATATTTTAGGCCGGGTAAAGGGGACGGGATGACGAACACACAGGGCATAATAATCAAATTCCAGCCGCTGTGTCTGATATTGCAATTCAGTATAAACATCCTCTGCTGCCGCCATCTCCTGAAAGCGTAACAACATTGCGCGTCGCCAGGTGAAGAAATCATTTTCCTGCATATTTTATGGTCACGCCTTTGATATTGATAATCATTATTATGAATGACTTAAATTAACACATAAATAGCGTTTATATATAAGAAATATCGGACGAAACGTAGAATACTTGAGCGGCATTACAGTTTTTCGGCTTCCGCCAGAGAGCGAGGTTAATAATCTGGCAGAATGACTTCATAATTATTCATTGCGCTCGCCCAAGGCGCGGCTAATTCGGGCGAGCGTTGAAAAGGTATTATTTCACTAAAAATTTCTCAAGGAACTGGCGGGTACGCGGATGCTGAGGATCGGCGAACAAGGTTTTCGCCGGCCCCTGCTCAACGATTTGCCCCTGATCCATAAATATTGCCCGGTCAGCCACGTCACGCGCAAAGCTCATTTCGTGAGTGACGATCACCATCGTGCGCTTTTCCTGCGCCAGCTGGCGAATCGTATTAAGCACCTCGCCGACTAATTCAGGATCAAGCGCCGACGTGGGCTCATCAAACAGAATCACTTCCGGGCGCATCGCCAGCGCACGCGCAATCGCCACGCGCTGCTGTTGCCCGCCCGACAGGCGGCGCGGATAACGGGTCTCTTTACCGGCCAACCCGACTTTGGCTAACAGTTCCCGCGCCAGCGCCGTCGCCTCGGCTTTCGGCTCTCCCTTTACAATCACCGGACCTTCAATGATATTTTCCAGCACGGTACGATGCGGGAACAGGTTAAAACTCTGAAAGACAAAGCCAACATGCTGACGTAGCTGGCGAATCAACCCTTTTTGCTGGCTAAGTGGGCGGGCGGTATCGATGATAATATCGCCCACTTTAATGGTGCCCGCTTCCGGTTGTTCCAGCAGGTTAATGCAGCGTAATAACGTTGTCTTCCCTGAGCCGCTCGGGCCGATAATGGCGACGACTTCTCCGGGCTTCACCTCAAGGTCGATACCGTGCAGCACCGTTTGACCATGAAATTTTTTGACCAGGTTGGTGACTTCGATCGCACTCATTTTGGCTCTCTCTCCTGGCGGTTAAGCTGGTTTTCAAAATAGTTTTGCAGTGCCGATAAGACGGTCGCCATTACCCAGTAGATTAACGACGCGGCCAGATACATGGTAAACACCTCCAGCGTTCGCGAGGTAATTAACTGCGCCTGGCGGAACAACTCCGGCACCTGGATCGTCGCGGCGAGCGACGTATCTTTCACCAGGCTGATAAAGCTGTTGCTCAACGGCGGAAGCGCAACGCGAGCGGCCTGCGGCAAAATAGCGCGACGTAGCGTTTGCCACGGCGTCATGCCAATGCTCGCCGCCGCTTCCCATTGCCCCTTGTCGATAGCCGAGATCGCCGCGCGCAGCGTCTCGGACGTGTAAGCCGCGGTATTGAGCGATAAACCAATCATCGCCGCCGGGATAGGGTCCAGCTCAATACCAAATTGCGGCAGGCCGTAATAGATCATAAATAACTGGGCGATAAGCGGCGTACCGCGAAAAATCGAGATATAAAAGCGCGCCAGCCAGCGAACCGGCCATAGCGGAGACATCCGCATCAGCGCCAGCACAAATCCCAGCAGCAGACCAAAAAACATACCGCCAATACTCAGTTGCAGGGTAAAGACGGCGCCTTTAAGCAAATACGGCAGCGATTCAATAACCAGTTGGATACTTTCTTGCATTCGCGTTGATTACCTGGAGGTTATACATGAGGATGGTAGGCAAACAGCGCAGGCGCCCCACCGGTGTGAATAAAGAGAATCGGCCCATCATCGTTAAAGCGTTTCTGGCTGATGCCGTCTATCAGACCCGCCATCGCTTTGCCGGTATATACCGGATCCAGCAGCACCCCCTCCAGGCTCGCCAGCAGTTTCACCGCCTCCATCCCCGCGTCATTTGGCACGCCGTAACCTGGGGCAAAATAGTCATCCCATAAATGAATATCCGCCGTCGCCGTCAGCGCCAGCTGACCGGCAATAGCCTGCTGCAAGGCAATCACTTTGGGTTTCTGCTCGGCGACAGAACGTGAAACGGTCACGCCAATCAGTTCGACATCCGGCATCAGATGTTCCAGCCCGACAGCTAACCCGGCGTGCGTTCCGGCGCTGCCGGAGGCCACCACCACTGAAGAGAGCCCGACGACCTCTTCACACTGCTGGGCGATTTCCAGGGCGCTCTCTACGTATCCCATTGCGCCCAGCGCGCTGGAGCCGCCGACCGGAATCACATAGGGCCTGAACCCTTGCGCCTCAATGCGCGTCGCCAGCGTTTGCAGCTGCGCATCCGGATCGGTCAGCGCATCGCACATCTCAATTTGCGTATTAAATAAATCCAGTAACAGGCGATTACCATTCGTCAGGTAATTTTCCGCGGTGGTACCGATTGGATTTTCCAGCAAAGCGACGCAATGCAGTCCCAATTTGGCCGCGACTGCCGCCGTCTGACGGACATGGTTCGACTGAATCGCCCCTGCGGTTATCAGCGTATCCGCCCCTTCTCGCAGCGCGTCGGCCACCAGAAACTCCAGCTTACGCAGTTTATTGCCGCCCATTGCAATGGGCGTAACGTCATCGCGCTTAATGTAAATCTCACGGCCAAGAAAATCAGACAATCGCGGCAGGTATTCGAGCGGGGTCGGCGCGCCGATAAACTCCAGGCGAGGAAAGCGCGTTAAGTGATGTAGTGGCATTGAGCCTCCGGTAACGTTGTGGTGTGTTCTTTTTATTATGCACGTTGATCTAACGGAAATAAAAAAGGCGCCGATTCACGCGCCTCCGTTTGCTGACATAGTATGAGGTTGATATTGCCCGGCGGCGCACTGCCTGCCGGGCAACGTAGAGCATTATTGGGTCACGTCAGCGCCAAACCATTTTTCAGAGAGCGCTTTTAAGGTGCCATCTTTTTGCATTTCCGCAATGGCGTTATCTACCGCCTTCAGCAAGTCTTCGTTGCCTTTACGTAACGCAACGCCGGACTCCTGACGCGAAAACGCATCACCGGTGACGGCCAGCGTACCTTTGGTTTTTTTCACCAGATCCAGCGCCGCCAGACGATCGACTAAAATCGCGTCAATACGGCCTACGCGCAGATCCTGGTATTTTGTAGGATCATCGTCATAAGTACGGATATCCACACCCTGAACATGTTGACGTAGCCACTCTTCATAGTTAGTCCCCAGCCCAACGCCGACTTTTTTGCCCTGCAGATCGGCCGCCGTTTTGATCGTGCCTTCATTGCCTTTTTTCACCAGCGCCTGAACGCCGGAGATAGTGTAAGGCGTAGAGAAATCATATTTTTTCTTACGGACGTCTGAAATCGTGACCTGGTTTATCACTACATCAATGCGTTTAGCGTCCAGCGACGCCAGTATTCCGTCCCATTTGGTCGGCTTCAACGACGCTTTAACGCCCAGATGTTTTGCCAACGCCTCGGCGAAATCGACTTCAAAACCGGTTAATTTGCCGTCTTCGCCCTGAAAGCTAAACGGCGGATAGGTACCTTCCAGCCCTACCAGCAGCGTGCCGCGTTCTTTAACTTTGTTCAGCAAACCCTCATCGGCAAAGCTCTTCGCGCTCATTCCCGCCACCAGCGCTACAGCCATTACTCCCATCAGTGCCTGACGTCCCAGCAGTGCTAATTTCATAGTAACCCCGAATATTGCCGTTAATGACCATAGACTGTGTCCCGCCATGGCGCATCGTCACGTCTCGCGAACCTTTGGGGGACTCAGCCTAATGTAGAAGGTTTGCCACGTTTCACCAACACGACTCTGCTACATCTTATGCTTTTTTAATATATATCAGAACTGGCGGTAAAGGGGGATTTCTGTCTGGGCGCAATCTGCTGATGCGCTTTATATTGCTGGTATTTACGTAGTGCGATACGGTAATTACTGGTGCTGGTTTCCGGCAACCATGGCGCCAGGCTTTCATCGAGAAAACCGTCCTGCAGCAGATCGTGGGAAATGTTTTGCTCGCTGAGGTAATTGCCAAGACGTCGTAAACGCACGACATATTCCCGCACCGTGCCATGGCTCATCTCGGTTTGTTCAAACAAATACTGCTTGAAACCGATAATATCGAAAAAATCACTCTGCTTTTTGCAGTGCAAATCGCCGCAAAATCGACACAGCGCCACCCACTCCTTCTGCTCCCGCTGCCAGGCAGCGTCGTCAAGTAGCATATCCAGCTGTGAAATAGCGATTTTATTAACGATCTTGCCACGGCGAACCAGCGTAATGCGGTCGAGCAGTTTGTGACAATGCGCGCAATGCGTCTGGCTGTGTTTAAAGTCTTTAAGATAGCGGCTCAAGGGCCGCCTTTTAGGTTGCTGCACCGTCATGAGAACTCCTGGTAGTCTATACGTTGTGCGGCACTTTTCGGGTGCGACCATGCGCGACCTATAACTTACCCAGTTTGGTGCGTAATCGTTTGATGGCCTGACTATGCAACTGGCTGACCCGCGATTCGCCGACTTCCAGTACTGCGCCAATCTCTTTGAGATTGAGCTCTTCCTGGTAATACAGCGTTAACACCAGTTGCTCGCGCTCCGGCAGCGATTCAATCGCATCCATTACCCGCTGTCGCAGGTCGCCCTCCAGCAGTTGATGTAACGGGTTTTCCTGTTGATGTTCTTCAGTCACCAGTTCGATGCTATCGCCATGCTCTTCCCGCCACTCATCGTAAGAGAAAAGTTGGCTGTTGTTGGTATCGAGCAACATCTGACGATACTCCGCAACAGGAATGCCAAGACGTTCCGCCACTTCGGTTTCCGTCGCATTACGCCCCAGTTCCTGCTCCAGTTGTCCCATCGCCTGCGCCACTTCGCGGGCATTACGCCGGACGCTACGCGGCACCCAATCGCGGCTGCGTAATTCATCCAGCATCGCCCCACGAATACGCTGCACTGCGTAAGTGGTAAATGCCGTTCCTTGCAAAGCGTCATATCGGTCGACCGCATTTAATAACCCGATGCCGCCCGCTTGTAGCAGATCGTCCAGTTCCACGCTCGCCGGCAATCGCACCTGCAGGCGCAATGCTTCGTGACGCACCAGCGGTACATAACGCTGCCACAGCGAGTGTTTATCCATTACACCTTCAGCGGTATACAGTGAATTCACGATAAACAGCCCTGCGTTAAATGAGTTATCGGCATGATTATCCGTTTCTACAGAGGGTTCTATCGAAGGAATAAGGCTATAAAAGAAGGGTTATTTCACTTATGTAACCTGTAGCGCCTTTTTAGCGGCTCAAAGAGCAGAATAAAATCAGCCAGATAGGATAAACGGGATGCGCAAAAGCCCACCCCGAGCAAAACTATGTCAGAAGATGAATCATCGACAGATCGTCGCCAGTACGCACCGTTTCTATATGGCGATGAAAATTCTTCGCCACCTCGCTGTTATGCTGGCTGCGGGAGTGAAAACTATACACAATATTAGTAACGTCATCCCACTCAAGCCGCCCGCGCTCATGCACGCTGGCTGCCGTTAATAGCTTAATAAAGGCATATTCCGCCACGATAATATACAGCGCGCGTAATGGGTCGACATTCGGCTGGTTGGGGAAATTATTTTCCCAAATTTTATAGAGAATTAAATTTCTGAAAGCCCAGTTCTTCTGCTGCTCATCCGCCTGTAAACAGCGCGCTAATGAGGACTCAATATCGCTAACCTTCTGCTCCATTGAAACGCCCTCTTCCGCCGTCAGCACCCGTAGAAGACACTGGATGTAGTGATCGAGGATAACACTGCCACGATTAAGCGGGAGCGAGCGGAAATAGTTCTGCATCTGCAATACCAGCGAGGTTTTTACCTTGCTATCCGGCGCGATATTCATCAATTCCTGCGCCAGCACGCCTGTCTGCAATTGCTCAAGTAACGCGGCATACACTTGTTCCAGTTCACCCAGCGCGGCATCATCAATTTTGGCAAATTTCTGCGCATACATGACAAATTTAATCAACGCATAGAGCGCGGCTTCCGTACTGCTGTTGGCATGATTGATCAGACTCAGGCAAAACAGATTGAGTAACTTTTGCTGCGCTGGGAATAACGGCGCAGTATTGAATGTCTGCTGAATGATAGTTTTTTCGCTGAGTGCCATTGCGTCAGGATCGTTCAAAATGCGGGACGTCACCTCCGGGCAGGCAAGACTCAGGGAATTACGTACCTCATTTTTGTAGGTATGATGCGCCCGCGGGAAAGAGGAACAGGTATGACTTAATGCCTTTGCGCCTAACGTTTTTTGTACCCGGCACAGACGGTCCTCATCCAGATAAGGGCAATTTCCCAGCGCGAAAGGCAGCTTAATTTCGCCCCAGTGGCTGTTGTTCTTTTTCAGCAGGATAATATGCTCTTGCGCGATGGTACGAATCGTCGTGTCTTTACTGGCGAGATACTTTTTAACCGTCGTCTTATCCAGCGTGATTTTCCAGCCCTTACAACAGTGGTCGCGACAGGCCGAGCCAGAACAGGAAAAGCGGGTGACAAAGGCAGGTTCAGTGACGGTGATTTCTTTCATTACACAGGCTCCGGAATTAAAAAAGGCAGCTTTCGCTGCCTTGATTGTGTACCACGTGTCGGTGAATCAATCGCCGGATTAACGCAGTAAAGAGAGGACGTTTTGCGGAACCTGGTTAGCCTGCGCCAGAACGGATGTACCGGCCTGCTGCAGAATCTGCGCGCGAGACATGTTGGAGACTTCGGTCGCGTAGTCGGAATCTTCGATACGGCTACGCGCTTCAGACAGGTTGTTTACGGTATTGCCCAGGTTGGTGATAGCGGAGTTGAAACGGTTCTGAACCGCACCCAGGTCAGAACGCAGCGCATCCACCTGCGCCAGCGCGGCATCAATTTTAGCCAGCGGGTTTTCAGTTTTAGTAGTTACAGCCTCGCTTAAAGCGCCACCACTCTGGAAATTATGCCCTTTTACATCACTAGCCTGATAAGTATTACCATCAACGGTGGTCACAACTTCAGTTTTACCATTCGCACCGCCAAATTTCACAGCACCGGTTTTTGTCGCACCAGTAGCGTCAGTATAATTTACAGTTTTAGCTTTTATCTCACCAGTTTTTTCATCGTAATCAGCGGCATAATAATCATTTCCAACTTTAAGCGCGTAACCCGCATCAGTAACTTTGCCATTTTTATCTTCAAATGACATTTTAACCAAGCTGGTATTACCTGTCGCACCTGTCACACCTGCATTGGTCAATGCAGTAGCTGCTGCGACTGTATCAACTGGCGTCGGTGTAACAGCGTCCACAATTTGGTTTTCGGTAACTGTGCTAGCCCCAGTTACTGTTGCTTTATTTGCGGTCATTGTCACCGCGCCAGCTGCATCAACTGTAGCTTCATACAGACCATCTTTAGCTGTACCGGTCACCTCAACGAAGTAGTTACCGTCTTTAAATTTCACAGCCGCAGTACCCGCCGCACCAGTCGTACCTAAAGCGGTATCAATTGCTGCTGCGTTAGGTGCTGCAAGAGTAGTACCACCATCTTTATAGGTGGTAACATCTCTGGTAACAGCGGTACCTTTTGGCGTATAGGCATCCTGTACACTTAAAGTATCCAGACCCAGGGTCTGAGAGTTGATCTGCTTCAGATCGATATCAATAGTTTCACCGTCGTTGGCACCAACCTGGATGGTCAGGGTGTTGTCCTGCGCCAGAACTTTCACGCCGTTGAACTGAGTCTGGCCGGATACACGGTCGATTTCGTTCAGGCGCTGGGTGATTTCAGCCTGGATGGAGTCGAGGTCAGATTGGGAGTTGGTGCTGTTAGCAGACTGAACCGCCAGTTCACGCACACGCTGCAGGTTGTTGTTGATTTCGTTCAGCGCGCCTTCAGTAGTCTGCGCAATAGAAATACCGTCATTAGCGTTACGGGAAGCCTGAGTCAGACCTTTGATGTTCGCGGTAAAACGGTTAGCAATTGCCTGACCTGCCGCATCGTCTTTCGCGCTGTTGATACGCAGACCGGAAGACAGACGCTCGATAGCGGTGCCCAGAGCAGACTGGGATTTGTTCAGGTTATTCTGGGTCAACAGCGACAGGCTGTTTGTATTAATGACTTGTGCCATGATCTTTTCCTTATCAATTACAACTTGATGTTATTGGGCTGTTGCCCACGGTTTCTCACCGTAACCCTTGTATCGGCACCTGAATTTCGAACTTTAGAAAATTTTTCACTTCCCCCGATCTTTTTCTTAGCCTGCGAAATAGCCGCTTTATGCATCATTATTCCGCGCATTATTTTTGCAAAATTATCATTAAACTTTGCCTCCAGATTGCCGATAACGCGCTTAACTACTGTTTGCAATCAAAAAGGAAGAAGGCATGGCTTCAATTTCATCATTAGGTGTGGGATCAAACTTACCGTTAGACCAGTTGTTGACAGACCTGACAAAGAACGAAAAAGGACGCTTAACGCCAATTACCAAACAGCAGAGCGCGAATTCGGCAAAGCTAACCGCCTATGGCACATTGAAAAGCGCATTAGAAAAATTCCAGACGGCAAATACCGCGTTAAATAAAGCGGATTTATTTAAGTCTACCGTGGCGTCCAGCACCACTGAAGATCTCAAAGTCAGTACTACCGCTGGCGCTGCCGCAGGGACTTATAAGATTAGCGTAACCCAGCTTGCCGCCGCACAGTCGCTGGCGACAAAAACCACCTTCGCGACCACCAAAGAGCAGTTGGGCGATACGTCGGTCACGTCCCGAACGATTAAAATTGAACAGCCGGGACGTAAAGAGCCGCTGGAAATTAAGCTGGATAAAGGCGACACCTCCATGGAGGCGATCCGTGACGCCATCAATGACGCCGACAGCGGTATCGCCGCCAGTATCGTTAAGGTCAAAGAGAACGAATTCCAGTTGGTGCTTACCGCCAATAGCGGTACCGACAATACGATGAAGATCACGGTGGAAGGCGATACAAAACTTAACGATCTACTCGCTTATGACAGCACCACCAATACCGGCAATATGCAAGAGCTGGTGAAAGCAGAAAACGCGAAGCTGAACGTAAACGGCATCGACATTGAGCGTCAGAGCAATACCGTAACCGACGCCCCTCAGGGAATTACGCTCACCCTGACCAAGAAAGTGACCGATGCGACCGTGACGGTAACGAAAGATGATACCAAGGCGAAAGAGGCGATTAAATCCTGGGTGGATGCCTATAACTCGCTGGTGGATACCTTTAGCTCATTAACTAAATATACCGCCGTTGAGCCGGGCGAAGAAGCCAGCGATAAAAACGGCGCGCTGTTAGGCGATAGTGTGGTTCGTACTATCCAGACCGGGATTCGGGCACAATTTGCCAATAGCGGTAGTAATTCTGCGTTCAAAACAATGGCGGAAATTGGCATCACCCAGGATGGGACCTCCGGCAAACTGAAGATTGATGATGATAAGCTGACCAAAGTACTGAAAGATAACACAGCCGCAGCGCGTGAACTGCTGGTAGGCGATGGTAAAGAAACGGGTATCACCACCAAAATTGCCACCGAAGTGAAAAGTTATCTGGCAGATGACGGTATTATTGATAATGCGCAGGACAACGTTAACGCCACGCTGAAAAGCCTGACGAAACAGTACCTGTCCGTTAGCAACAGCATCGATGAAACCGTTGCCCGTTACAAGGCCCAGTTTACCCAACTGGATACCATGATGAGTAAACTGAATAACACCAGTAGTTATTTGACCCAGCAATTTACAGCTATGAACAACTCCTGATAACAGAGGTCACCATGTACACCGCGAGCGGTATCAAAGCTTATGCGCAAGTCAGCGTGGAAAGCGCCGTGATGAGCGCCAGCCCGCACCAGTTGATTGAAATGTTATTTGATGGCGCGAATAGCGCTCTGGTGCGCGCTCGCCTGTTTTTAGAACAGGGCGATGTTGTCGCGAAAGGTGAAGCGTTAAGCAAAGCCATCAATATTATCGATAACGGTCTGAAAGCCGGCCTCGATCAGGAAAAAGGCGGTGAGATTGCGACGAATCTTTCCGAACTATACGACTATATGATTCGCCGTTTACTGCAGGCTAATTTGCGTAACGACGCTCAGGCCATCGAAGAAGTGGAAGGGTTACTCAGCAATATTGCAGAAGCCTGGAAGCAGATTTCACCGAAAGCATCTTTCCAGGAGTCTCGTTAATGACCTCAACCGTGGAGTTTATCAACCGTTGGCAGCGTATTGCGCTGCTCAGTCAGTCGCTACTTGAACTTGCGCAGCGAGGTGAATGGGATCTCTTACTGCAACAAGAGGTCTCCTATCTGCAAAGTATTGAAACGGTGATGGAAAAGCAAACTCCACCGGGTATTACGCGTAGTATTCAGGATATGGTCGCCGGGTACATCAAACAAACGCTGGATAATGAGCAGCTCCTGAAAGGGCTGCTGCAACAGCGACTGGATGAACTCAGCAGTTTGATCGGACAATCCACCCGCCAAAAATCACTCAACAACGCTTATGGCCGTCTTTCCGGTATGTTACTCGTGCCAGACGCGCCTGGCGCCTCATAATATTTTCCCGTCTCGTATGAAAATTCTTCCATACTCCAGAGGTCGGCTAAACGACTTCTGGAGCACGGAAGATGAAAAACCCCACGTTATTGCAGTACTTCCACTGGTATTATCCCGACGGCGGTAAACTCTGGTCTGAGCTGGCGGAACGTGCTGATGGGCTGAATGATATCGGTATCAATATGGTCTGGCTACCGCCCGCCTGTAAAGGCGCCTCCGGCGGCTATTCCGTAGGCTATGATACCTACGACCTGTTTGACTTCGGCGAATTTGACCAAAAAGGAACTATCGCGACAAAGTACGGCGATAAACGCCAGTTACTGACGGCGATAGACGCGCTCAAAAAAAATAATATTGCGGTGCTGCTCGACGTCGTCGTGAACCACAAAATGGGCGCAGACGAAAAAGAACGTATTCGCGTTCAGCGCGTGAATCAGGATGACCGCACGCAAATCGATGACAACATCATTGAATGCGAAGGCTGGACGCGCTACACCTTCCCTGCCCGCGCGGGCCAGTATTCCAACTTTATTTGGGACTATCACTGTTTCAGCGGCATTGATCACATCGAGAATCCCGACGAAGACGGCATTTTTAAGATCGTCAATGACTATACCGGCGATGGCTGGAACGATCAGGTTGATGATGAGCTGGGTAATTTCGACTATCTGATGGGTGAAAATATCGATTTTCGCAATCACGCGGTTACGGAAGAGATTAAATATTGGGCTCGTTGGGTCATGGAACAAACCCATTGTGACGGCTTTCGCCTGGACGCGGTAAAACATATACCCGCCTGGTTTTATAAAGAATGGATTGAGCATGTACAGGCGGTTGCGCCAAAACCGCTGTTTATTGTCGCAGAATACTGGTCGCATGAAGTGGATAAACTGCAAACGTACATCGATCAGGTCGACGGGAAAACCATGCTGTTCGACGCGCCGTTGCAAATGAAATTTCACGAGGCCTCGCGCCAGGGCGCGGAGTATGACATGCGCCACATATTCACCGGCACGCTGGTAGAAGCCGACCCTTTTCATGCGGTGACGCTGGTCGCTAACCACGATACACAACCGTTACAGGCGCTGGAAGCACCGGTAGAACCCTGGTTCAAACCATTGGCCTATGCGCTGATCCTGCTTCGTGAAAACGGCGTACCGTCGGTGTTTTATCCCGATTTATACGGTGCCAGCTATGAGGATAGTGGCGAAAATGGCGAGACCTGTCGGGTCGATATGCCGGTGATTAACCAACTGGATCGGCTGATCCTCGCTCGTCAGCGTTTTGCGCACGGTATACAAACACTCTTTTTCGATCATCCTAACTGTATCGCCTTTAGTCGCAGCGGCACTGAAGAGAATCCGGGCTGTGTGGTTGTACTTTCCAATGGCGACGACGGTGAAAAAACCCTCCTGCTCGGCGACAATTACGCTAACAAGACCTGGCGTGATTTTCTGGGAAACCGCAGTGAGCATGTTGTAACTAATGATCAAGGCGAAGCGACGTTCTTCTGCAACGCAGGCAGCGTCAGCGTGTGGATCATTGAGGACATGTGATGAGCGTTCCCGGCGGCAGAACGCGGCCGGGAAGCGAAATTACGGCAGCGGCGTCGGCAGCGGCGTTTTTTCTAACGCGGCGGCGCACTCCGGCGTCGGACGAGCGACCCGTTGCAGCGTCATGCCATCATATTCCAGAGTATTCCCGTCGCGCTCAATTTCATAGAGCTCACGCTTAACCGTAACATTGGTTAAGTCATCGGAGAGCATGGTCAGCTTGCCCGGCAGAGCAATAACGCGCTGCCACTGGCGGCAGTCCAGCGTATCGCCTTCTTTAGTCACCACCAGGCTGGCGATAGCTTCAGGGCTCACCAGCTTACGTTGCGGGCCTTTTGACTGCCAGTACCCTTCCAGACCGGCCGGCGCGGGCGTTTTCACCACATCATTATAGTTTTCCACCTCGGCGCATCCGGCCAGAACCAGCAATGCGCCAACGATCGCTACTTTTTTCATCATTCATCCTGCATCAGAAGAAAGAGGAATTGTGGCATTAAAGCCCTGACGCCGCCAGCCTTTCCAGGCGCTTGCCGCAATTTGATCCAGTCGGTATTACCGCTTATTAGGTGTAGGCAAATTCTGTGATCGGTGTAGTATGCGCACTTCTTGTTTCACACCTTCTGAGTTCAGAGGCTAAACACATGTCATGGCAACACTTCAAGCAAACCTGGTTAATTAAATTCTGGGCGCCGGCCCCTGCGGTGATCGCAGCCGGTATTCTCTCTACCTACTATTTTGGCATCACCGGCACGTTCTGGGCCGTGACGGGCGAATTTACCCGCTGGGGCGGGCAAATTTTGCAGCTTTTTGGCGTTCATGCCGAACAGTGGGGCTACTACAAGCTGATTCATCTGGAAGGTACGCCGCTGACGCGTATCGACGGCATGATGATCCTCGGCATGTTCGGCGGCTGTTTCGCCGCGGCGCTGTGGGCCAACAACGTAAAACTGCGTATGCCGCGCAGCCGAATCCGTATCGTACAGGCGGTGGTCGGAGGCATTATCGCTGGCTTCGGCGCGCGCCTGGCGATGGGGTGTAACCTGGCCGCCTTTTTTACCGGAATCCCGCAGTTCTCCCTACACGCGTGGTTCTTTGCGCTGGCGACCGCTATCGGTTCCTGGTTCGGCGCCCGCTTTACGCTACTGCCGATATTTCGCATACCGGTGAAAATGCAAAAGGTCTCCTCGGCTTCGCCACTGACGCAGAAACCGGATCAGGCAAGACGGCGTTTCAGGCTCGGTATGCTGGTCTTTATCGGCATGATTGGCTGGGCGTTATTAACAGCAATGCATCAGCCGAAACTGGGGCTGGCGATGCTGTTCGGCGTCGGGTTTGGGCTGCTGATCGAGCGCGCGCAAATCTGCTTTACTTCGGCCTTTCGCGATCTGTGGATCTCCGGACGCGCCCATATGGCAAAAGCGATTATTTTCGGCATGGCGGTCAGCGCCATTGGTATTTTCAGCTACGTGCAGTTGGGCGTTGCACCTAAAATTATGTGGGCTGGGCCGAATGCGGTCATTGGCGGACTGCTGTTCGGTTTTGGCATCGTGCTGGCGGGCGGCTGCGAAACCGGCTGGATGTACCGCGCCGTAGAAGGCCAGGTGCATTACTGGTGGGTGGGCCTCGGCAATGTCATCGGTTCGACCATCCTGGCTTACTACTGGGATGATTTCGCGCCCGCGCTGGCGACCAGTTGGGATAAAGTTAACCTGCTGAATACCTTTGGTCCGCTGGGCGGTCTGCTGGTCACCTACCTGTTATTATTTGCCGCGCTGATGTTAATTATCGGCTGGGAAAAACGTTTTTTCCGCCGTGCGGGGCTGACGCCTGCTAAGGAATCTGTATGAAAAATATCGTCCCTGATTACCGTCTGGATATGGTTGGCGAACCTTGCCCGTACCCGGCGGTCGCCACTCTGGAAGCGATGCCACAGCTAAAAAAAGGGGAGATCCTGGAAGTGGTGAGCGACTGTCCGCAGTCCATTAATAATATTCCACTGGATGCGCGCAATCACGGCTATACGGTGCTGGATATCCAGCAGGATGGTCCGACAATTCGTTATCTGATTCAAAAATAAGCACATACTCCCGCTGTACGTTACGGCGGGAGACCTTTTTACGGCATAACCGGCAAAAATCTAAAACGCATAAAAGAAATCAGACAAGGTCGTCTTGTGCGCCGTGGCATAAATCTATTATATAACGTATACCGTTTTAATTTTGTCTGAGCCGATGAAAAATCCAGGGTTATTTTAATCAAAATATAAAATAATTATTATTTTCCGTCTACGTCATAAAAGACTATCAGATATTAATACTTTTACTCACTGACGTCATCAGGTGATGATTTATTTATGCACAGCAGAAGCCAAAAAAATGATAAAAATTATTTTCATCTCCATTATTGGAGTCGTCTGTCTTGCCGCTGCCCGTTACTCACCCGTCACAGTGGTCAATGCACATCCGAGCGTCATTGCCCGCTGTCTCGCTGATAATCTGTCCCCGTATGGGTATATACTGGATCTCCATGAAACAGATATTCCAGGCATTAGTAAAGAATTTACCGTGTATTATCGCAACGGTGCATATATTGCAGGAACATTCTGGATTGCAAACTCAATGACAACAGCGCCAGAACGAATAGTAGGAATGAATGGCGTCAGTAAACAGGCGTACCCTATTTTTAATAAGTCTCTGCAACAATGTGCAACCCGCTTATCAATAAAATGAGCGCGCCTCGCAAAAAACAAGCCCACATAATCACGCACTGGTTGCATGGGCGTCGCGTCCCCCGCCGCTGACTGAGGTAAGCGCCCGGGAGTTCGCTGCGGATGTGTTGTCAGCTCTGGCTTAAACCTGCATGGACATGACTTCCTGATACGCGGCGACCAGCTTGTTGCGCACCTGAATCCCCATTTGCATGGAGACGGACGCTTTTTGCATATCGGCCATCACGTCATTAAGCGCAATGCCCGGCTCACCCAGAGTGAATTTTTCCGCCTGAACGCGCGCCGCCGTCTGTCTGTCGCTAATACGATCCAGCGCAGCATGTAGCTGGCCGGCAAAACTCACCGTCGACTGCGAGTGCGTGTCTTGCCCGCGCGCGGCCATCGCCGTCGCCTGTAACTGGCTAATAACCCCTTCAATCCCCTGTATTGCTGCCATGCTATTCCCCTGGATGATTTTTTACACAGCAGAGATTACCAGTTTGTCAATAAGATAAAGGCGTTAAATAACGATAAAAAACCTCGGTTTTTAGCGCATAGAAAAATTCGAAACCACAAATAATGAGACCGTCAATTTTTCGAGTTTGCTGACCCGGGAGTGAGTCTTGTTCCACTTTGCAAAAAACGCCGTCCACGATCAGTCACGAGGTGCGAGATGAGTGCGACTGCATCGGCTGCAACCCAACCTAAACCTCTCGAGTGGCTTAATCGCCTACGCGCGAATCCCCGAATTCCGTTAATTGTGGCGGGTTCCGCTGCCGTGGCGATCGTCGTTGCGATGGTGCTGTGGGCTAAAACGCCCGATTACCGCACGCTATTTAGCAACCTTTCCGATCAGGACGGCGGCGCGATCGTCGCGCAGTTGACCCAGATGAATATCCCCTATCGCTTTGCCAATGGTAGCGGCGCGATTGAAGTGCCCGCCGGCAAAGTGCATGAACTGCGTCTGCGTCTGGCGCAGCAGGGACTGCCTAAAGGCGGCGCGGTAGGCTTTGAACTGCTTGATCAGGAAAAATTCGGAATCAGTCAGTTCAGCGAGCAGGTGAATTATCAGCGCGCGCTGGAAGGTGAACTGGCCCGGACGATCGAGACTCTGGGTCCGGTAAAAAGCGCCCGCGTTCACCTGGCGATGCCAAAGCCGTCGCTATTTGTGCGGGAACAAAAATCCCCTTCCGCCTCCGTCACCGTCACACTGGAACCGGGCCGGGCGCTGGATGAAGGACAAATTAGCGCTGTGGTACATCTGGTTTCCAGCGCTGTCGCCGGTTTGCCGCCAGGAAACGTCACTCTGGTCGATCAATCCGGTCATCTGCTCACGCAATCCAATACCAGCGGTCGCGACCTTAATGACGCGCAATTAAAATTTGCTAATGATGTGGAAAGCCGCATCCAACGCCGTATCGAAGCCATTCTGTCGCCTATCGTCGGGAACGGTAATGTTCACGCTCAGGTAACCGCCCAGTTGGATTTTGCCAATAAAGAACAGACGGAAGAGCACTACAGCCCGAACGGCGATGCGTCGAAGGCCACCCTGCGTTCACGTCAGTTGAATATTAGCGAACAGGTAGGCGCGGGCTATCCCGGCGGCGTGCCTGGCGCGCTGTCGAACCAACCAGCGCCGCCTAACGAGGCGCCGATCGCCACGCCGCCGACCAATCAACAAAACGCGCAGAATACGCTACAAACCAGCACCAGTACCAACAGTAACAGCGCTGGCCCGCGCAATACACAGCGTAATGAAACCAGTAATTACGAAGTGGACCGCACCATTCGTCACACCAAAATGAATGTGGGCGATATTGAGCGTCTCTCCGTGGCCGTCGTGGTGAATTACAAAACGCTGGCGGATGGCAAACCGCTGCCATTGACCGCCGATCAGATGAAACAGATCGAGAATTTAACCCGTGAGGCGATGGGTTTTTCTGATAAACGCGGCGATACGCTAAACGTGGTGAATTCACCGTTTAGCGCAGTGGATGAAACCGGCGGCGAACTGCCCTTCTGGCAACAGCAGTCCTTTATTGATCAGTTGCTCGCGGCAGGTCGCTGGTTACTGGTGCTGGTGGTGGCCTGGATTCTGTGGCGCAAAGCGGTACGTCCGCAGTTGACGCGCCGCGTTGAAGAAGCGAAAGCGGCGCAGGAACAGGCACAGGTTCGCCAGGAAACCGAAGAAGCCGTGGAAGTACGCCTTAGCAAAGACGAGCAGCTCCAGCAACGCCGGGCTAACCAGCGTCTGGGCGCTGAGGTGATGAGCCAGCGTATTCGCGAAATGTCAGACAACGATCCGCGCGTAGTGGCGCTGGTCATTCGCCAGTGGATGAGTAACGATCATGAGTAATCTTAGCGGTATCGATAAAAGCGTCATTTTGTTGATGACCATTGGCGAAGACCGGGCGGCAGAGGTGTTTAAACACCTCTCCACCCGCGAAGTGCAGGCGCTAAGTACGGCGATGGCTAACGTGCGTCAGATCTCCAACAAACAACTGACGGACGTACTATCAGAGTTTGAGCAAGAAGCGGAGCAGTTCGCCGCGCTGAATATCAACGCCAACGAATACCTGCGCTCCGTACTGATTAAAGCGCTGGGCGAAGAACGCGCCTCCAGCCTGCTGGAAGATATTCTGGAAACGCGCGATACCACCAGCGGTATCGAAACGCTCAACTTTATGGAACCGCAGAGTGCCGCCGACCTGATTCGCGACGAACACCCGCAGATTATCGCCACCATTCTGGTCCACCTCAAACGCAGTCAGGCCGCCGATATTCTGGCGCTGTTTGACGAGCGTCTGCGTCATGATGTGATGCTGCGTATCGCGACATTTGGCGGCGTACAGCCGGCGGCGCTGGCGGAGTTGACCGAAGTGCTGAATGGCCTGCTCGACGGTCAGAACCTGAAACGCAGCAAAATGGGCGGCGTAAGAACCGCGGCAGAAATTATCAACCTGATGAAAACGCAGCAGGAAGAAGCGGTTATTACCGCAGTGCGCGAATTCGACGGCGAACTGGCGCAGAAAATCATCGACGAGATGTTCCTGTTCGAAAATCTGGTGGATGTGGACGATCGCAGTATCCAGCGTCTGCTGCAGGAAGTGGATTCCGAATCGCTGCTGATCGCTCTGAAAGGCGCCGAACCGCCATTACGCGAGAAGTTCCTGCGCAATATGTCCCAGCGCGCCGCCGATATCCTGCGCGACGACCTTGCCAACCGTGGCCCGGTTCGTCTGTCTCAGGTGGAAAACGAGCAGAAAGCGATTCTGCTTATTGTGCGTCGTCTGGCGGAAACCGGCGAAATGGTGATTGGCAGCGGCGAGGATACCTATGTCTAATGAATTGCCGTGGCAAGTCTGGACCCCCGACGATCTCGCCCCGCCGCCAGAAACGTTTGTGCCGGTTGAGGCTGATAACGTGACCTTGACAGACGATACGCCGGAGCCCGAACTCACTGCCGAACAGCAGTTGGAGCAGGAGCTGGCGCAGCTAAAAATACAGGCCCATGAACAAGGTTATAACGCCGGGCTGGCGGAGGGACGGCAAAAAGGACACGCACAAGGATATCAGGAAGGGTTAGCGCAGGGGCTGGAGCAAGGACAAGCCCAGGCGCAGACGCAGCAGGCGCCGATTCATGCCCGTATGCAGCAGTTAGTGAGTGAGTTTCAGAACACGCTTGACGCGCTCGATAGCGTTATCGCCTCACGGCTGATGCAAATGGCCCTGGAGGCCGCACGTCAGGTCATCGGCCAAACGCCGGCGGTGGACAACTCAGCGCTGATTAAACAGATCCAACAACTGTTGCAGCAAGAGCCGCTCTTTAGCGGCAAGCCGCAGTTGCGCGTGCATCCGGACGACTTACAGCGGGTGGAAGAGATGCTGGGCGCCACGCTCAGCCTTCACGGATGGCGGTTACGCGGCGATCCAACGTTGCATCACGGCGGATGTAAAGTCTCTGCCGATGAGGGCGATCTGGACGCCAGCGTCGCTACTCGCTGGCAAGAGTTGTGTCGCCTGGCGGCACCGGGAGTGCTCTGATGACCACGCGCCTGACCCGCTGGCTTACCGCGCTCGACAACTTTGAAGCAAAAATGGCGTTATTGCCGGCGGTGCGTCGTTATGGACGTTTAACCCGCGCCACGGGCCTGGTACTGGAGGCTACCGGTCTCCAGCTTCCGCTGGGCGCCACCTGCATTATTGAGCGCCAGGACGGCCCTGAAACCAAAGAGGTGGAATCGGAAGTCGTCGGTTTTAATGGCCAGCGTCTGTTTTTAATGCCGCTGGAAGAGGTCGAAGGCATTCTGCCCGGAGCCCGCGTTTACGCCCGTAACGGGCATGGCGACGGTCTGCAAAGCGGCAAACAGCTACCGCTCGGCCCGGCCCTGCTTGGTCGGGTGCTGGATGGCGGCGGTAAACCGCTCGACGGACTGCCTGCGCCGGATACGCTGGAAACCGGCGCGTTAATCACGCCGCCGTTTAACCCGCTACAGCGAACGCCAATCGAACATGTGTTGGATACCGGCGTACGCGCTATCAACGCGTTGTTAACCGTAGGGCGCGGTCAGCGTATGGGACTCTTTGCCGGTTCCGGCGTCGGTAAATCGGTTCTGCTTGGCATGATGGCGCGCTACACGCGGGCGGACGTGATTGTCGTGGGACTTATCGGCGAACGTGGCCGCGAAGTTAAAGATTTTATCGAAAATATTCTCGGCCCCGACGGTCGCGCGCGTTCGGTGGTGATTGCCGCCCCGGCGGATGTTTCGCCGCTGCTGCGAATGCAGGGCGCCGCCTATGCCACCCGCATCGCCGAAGACTTTCGCGATCGCGGACAGCATGTGTTGCTGATTATGGATTCGCTGACGCGCTATGCGATGGCGCAGCGTGAAATTGCGCTGGCAATCGGCGAACCGCCAGCCACCAAAGGTTATCCGCCCTCGGTGTTCGCAAAGCTGCCGGCGCTGGTCGAACGTGCCGGTAATGGCATCCACGGCGGCGGCTCTATCACCGCGTTTTATACCGTGTTGACCGAGGGGGACGACCAACAAGATCCCATTGCCGACTCGGCACGCGCAATCCTCGACGGGCACATTGTCTTGTCCCGCCGTCTGGCGGAGGCCGGGCACTATCCGGCCATTGATATCGAGGCGTCAATCAGCCGGGCGATGACCGCGCTCATTACCGAGCAGCACTATGCGCGGGTACGGCTATTTAAACAGTTGCTTTCCAGTTTCCAGCGTAACCGCGATCTGGTCAGCGTCGGCGCCTATGCCAAAGGCAGCGATCCGATGCTTGATAAAGCCATTACCTTATGGCCGCAACTGGAAGCGTTTTTACAGCAAGGCATTTTTGAACGGGCCGACTGGGAAGACTCTCTGCAGGCGCTCGATTTAATTTTCCCGACGGTGTGATAAAGCAGGAAGGCGACGATCATGGCACAACATGGCGCTCTGGAAACACTCAAAGATCTGGCCGAAAAAGAGGTAGATGACGCGGCGCGTTTACTGGGCGAAATGCGTCGCGGCTGCCAACAGGCGGAAGAACAGCTCAAAATGCTGATCGATTATCAGAATGAGTATCGCAGTAATTTGAACACCGATATGGGCAACGGCATCGCCAGTAATCGCTGGATCAACTATCAGCAGTTTATTCAGACACTGGAAAAGGCGATAGAGCAGCATCGCCTCCAGCTTACGCAGTGGACGCAAAAAGTCGACCTGGCGCTGAAGAGCTGGCGTGAGAAAAAGCAGCGACTTCAGGCCTGGCAAACCTTACAGGACCGACAAACCGCGGCAGCGCTGTTAGCTGAAAACCGCATGGATCAGAAAAAGATGGATGAATTTGCTCAGCGTGCAGCAATGAGGAAACCCGAATGATCACCCTGCCCCAACTGATCACCACCGATACCGACATGACCGCGGGTCTGACGTCAGGAAAAACCACCGGTTCAGCCGAGGACTTTCTGGCGCTCCTGGCGGGTGCGTTAGGCGCAGACGGCGCACAGGGCAAAGACGCCCGCATCACGCTGGCCGATTTACAGGCGGCAGGCGGCAAATTATCGAAAGGGTTACTGACCCAACATGGCGAGCCAGTTCAGGCGGCGAAGCTTGCCGACCTGCTGGCGCAAAAAGCGAATGCAACGGATGAAACGCTTACCGATCTGACACAAGCGCAGCATCTACTGTCTACGCTAACCCCATCGTTGAAAACCAGCGCCCTGGCCGCATTGAGTAAAACGGCGCAGCATGATGAGAAAACGCCCGCGCTGAGCGATGAGGATCTTGCCAGTCTGAGCGCCTTATTCGCCATGCTGCCCGGACAACCTGTCGCGACGCCTGTCGCCGGAGAGACGCCGGCTGAAAATCACATCGCCTTGCCGTCACTGTTGCGCGGCGACATGCCATCGGCGCCGCAGGAAGAGACACATACGCTCTCTTTTAGCGAGCATGAAAAAGGGAAAACCGAGGCGTCGCTTGCGCGCGCCAGCGACGATCGCGCCACGGGGCCATCACTGACGCCGCTGGTGGTTGCTGCCGCCGCGACCAGCGCGAAAGTGGAGGTGGATAGCCCGTCCGCGCCAGTAACGCATGGCGCGGCAATGCCGACGCTCAGCAGCGCCACGGCGCAACCGCTACCTGTCGCCTCAGCCCCGGTACTCAGCGCGCCGTTAGGCAGCCATGAATGGCAGCAAATGTTCAGTCAGCAGGTCATGTTATTTACGCGTCAGGGACAGCAAAGCGCGCAGCTTCGATTGCATCCGGAAGAGTTAGGTCAGGTGCATATTTCGCTCAAGCTGGATGACAATCAGGCGCAGCTCCAGATGGTATCGCCGCACAGCCATGTCCGCGCCGCGCTGGAAGCCGCTCTACCCATGTTGCGCACTCAGTTGGCGGAAAGCGGCATTCAGTTGGGACAAAGCAGTATCAGTAGCGAAAGCTTTGCCGGACAGCAGCAGTCTTCGTCGCAACAACAGTCTTCCCGCGCCCAACACCCGGACGCGTTTGGCGCTGAAGATGACATAGCGTTAGCGGCGCCGGCCTCGCTTCAGGCCGCCGCGCGCGGCAATGGCGCAGTGGATATCTTCGCCTAACGCCAGAGGTAGCATGATTATCCGCGTCTTTTCCACGCTTTGTCGTGGACAGGACACGGGATAATCAGCCAATAAGCAGTACCGAAACAGGAAGCCCGTATCAGATGACTGACTCCGCGATTAACAAAAAGAGCAAACGCTCGATTTGGATACCTTTGCTGGTGTTGATTACCCTCGCCGCCTGCGCGACCGCTGGTTATAGCTACTGGCGTATGCAGCAGCAACCGACCACGAACGCTACAGCGGAACCGGCTCCGCCGCCCGCGCCGGTATTTTTTGCGCTGGATACGTTTACCGTCAATCTGGGCGATGCGGATCGCGTGTTGTATATCGGCGTGACCCTGCGTCTGAAAGACGAAGCGACGCGCGCGCGATTAAATGAATATCTGCCGGAAGTGCGCAGCCGTCTGCTGCTGTTGTTTTCCCGTCAGAATGCCGCCGAGCTCTCAACACAAGCTGGCAAACAAAAACTGATTGCCGCCATTAAAGAGACACTGGCCGCGCCGCTCGTTGCCGGACAACCAAAACAGGTCGTCACTGACGTGCTTTATACAGCTTTTATTCTGCGGTAACGATATGGGCGATAGTATTCTTTCTCAGGCTGAAATCGACGCGCTGTTGAACGGCGACAGCGACACCAAAGACGAACCCACTCCCGGTATCGCAAGCGATAGCGATATTCGCCCTTACGATCCCAATACCCAGCGTCGCGTCGTGCGTGAACGCTTGCAGGCGCTGGAGATTATTAACGAGCGTTTCGCACGCCAGTTCCGGATGGGATTATTTAACCTGCTGCGCCGCAGCCCGGATATTACCGTGGGCGCCATACGTATTCAGCCGTATCACGAATTTGCGCGTAACCTGCCGGTACCGACCAACCTGAACCTGATCCACCTGAAGCCGCTACGCGGCACCGGGCTGGTGGTGTTCTCGCCGAGTCTGGTGTTTATTGCCGTCGATAACTTGTTCGGCGGTGACGGCCGTTTTCCGACCAAAGTCGAGGGCCGCGAGTTTACCCATACGGAACAGCGTGTCATCAACCGTATGCTGAAACTGGCGCTGGAAGGCTATAGCGACGCATGGAAAGCCATTAATCCGCTGGAAGTGGAGTATGTGCGTTCCGAAATGCAGGTGAAATTTACCAATATCACCACCTCGCCGAACGATATCGTCGTCAATACGCCGTTTCATGTGGAGATCGGCAATCTGACCGGTGAATTTAACATCTGTCTGCCATTTAGCATGATCGAGCCGCTGCGTGAGCTGCTGGTGAATCCGCCGCTGGAAAACTCGCGCCATGAAGATCAGAACTGGCGTGATAACCTGGTACGTCAGGTTCAGCACTCTGAACTGGAGCTGGTAGCCAATTTTGCCGATATTCCGTTACGTCTTTCCCAGATTTTGAAGCTGAAACCCGGCGATGTACTGCCGATTGAAAAACCCGACCGCATTATTGCTCATGTGGACGGCGTTCCGGTACTCACCAGCCAATATGGCACCGTAAACGGACAGTATGCGCTACGCGTAGAACATTTGATCAACCCAATTTTGAATTCGCTGAATGAGGAACAGCCCAAATGAGTGACATGAATAATCCGTCCGATGAGAATACTGGCGCATTGGATGATCTGTGGGCTGACGCGTTAAACGAGCAAAAAGCGACCACCAATAAAAGCGCCGCCGACGCGGTTTTCCAACAGCTTGGCGGCGGCGATGTCAGCGGTGCTATGCAGGATATCGATCTGATTATGGATATCCCGGTCAAACTGACCGTAGAACTGGGCCGCACGCGAATGACCATTAAAGAACTGCTGCGTCTGACGCAGGGGTCGGTCGTCGCGCTGGACGGGCTGGCGGGCGAGCCGCTGGATATCCTGATTAATGGCTACCTGATTGCCCAGGGTGAAGTGGTCGTCGTGGCGGATAAATACGGCGTACGTATCACCGATATTATTACGCCATCCGAGCGTATGCGTCGTTTGAGTCGTTAATGATGAAGACAGAAGCCACGGTTTCTCAGCCCACCGCGCCAGCCGGATCGCCGCTCATGCAGGTGAGCGGCGCATTAATTGGCATTATTGCGCTCATTCTGGCGGCGGCCTGGGTGATTAAGCGTATGGGATTCGCGCCAAAAGGAAATAGCGTACGGGGACTCAAGGTGTCAGCCAGCGCCTCGCTTGGTCCGCGCGAACGCGTGGTGATTGTCGAGGTCGAAAATGCGCGTCTGGTACTGGGCGTGACCGCCTCGCAGATCAACCTGCTGCACACCCTCCCGCCCGCGGAGAATGACACGGAAGCACCCGTTGCCCCACCGGCGGATTTCCAGAACATGATGAAGAGCTTACTCAAGCGTTCCGGGAGATCCTGATGCGCCGTTTGTTATTCCTTTCTCTGGCGGGTCTGTGGCTTTTTAGTCCCGCCGCCGCTGCGCAACTGCCGGGGCTTATCAGCCAGCCATTAGCGGGCGGAGGCCAAAGCTGGTCATTATCCGTCCAGACTCTGGTTTTCATCACCTCGCTGACGTTTCTGCCGGCGATTTTACTGATGATGACGAGCTTCACGCGTATCATCATTGTTTTTGGCCTGTTGCGTAACGCGCTGGGCACGCCCTCGGCACCGCCAAATCAGGTGTTACTCGGACTGGCGTTGTTTTTGACCTTTTTTATTATGTCGCCCGTCATTGACAAGATTTACGTGGATGCTTACCAGCCGTTTAGCGAGCAGAAAATTTCTATGCAGGAAGCGCTGGATAAAGGCGCGCAACCGTTACGCGCGTTCATGCTGCGCCAAACCCGCGAAGCCGATCTGGCGCTGTTTGCCCGTCTGGCCAATAGCGGTCCGTTACAGGGACCGGAAGCAGTACCGATGCGTATCCTCCTGCCCGCTTATGTCACCAGCGAATTAAAGACGGCGTTTCAGATCGGTTTTACGATTTTCATCCCTTTTTTGATTATCGACCTGGTGATCGCCAGCGTATTGATGGCGTTAGGGATGATGATGGTGCCGCCAGCGACAATCGCCCTGCCGTTTAAGCTGATGCTGTTTGTGCTGGTCGATGGTTGGCAATTGCTTGTGGGGTCGCTGGCCCAAAGCTTTTACAGTTAGAGGCGCAAAATGACTCCTGAATCCGTCATGATGATGGGCACCGAGGCGATGAAAGTCGCTCTCGCCCTGGCTGCGCCGCTGTTACTCGTCGCGCTGATTACCGGCCTCATTATCAGCATCTTACAGGCCGCGACTCAGATTAATGAAATGACGCTGTCGTTTATCCCTAAAATCGTCGCGGTATTCATCGCAATTATCGTTGCCGGCCCGTGGATGCTCAACCTGCTGCTGGATTACGTGCGCACTCTGTTCAGCAATTTACCTTATATCATCGGATAAACAGAACGATGATCCAGGTTACAAGCGAGCAATGGCTATACTGGCTGCATCTCTATTTCTGGCCTTTGCTGCGCGTACTGGCGCTGATTTCAACGGCACCCATTCTCAGCGAGCGCGCTATTCCCAAGCGGGTAAAACTGGGGTTGGGAATAATAATTACCCTCGTTATTGCGCCGTCGCTACCGGCAAACGATACGCCGCTTTTTTCTATTGCCGCCTTATGGCTGGCGATGCAACAAATTCTGATCGGCATTGCGCTGGGATTTACCATGCAATTCGCCTTTGCGGCGGTGCGTACCGCAGGTGAGTTTATCGGTCTGCAAATGGGGCTTTCCTTTGCCACCTTCGTCGACCCGGGCAGCCACCTGAATATGCCGGTTCTGGCGCGTATTATGGATATGCTCGCCATGCTACTGTTTCTCACCTTTAATGGCCATTTGTGGCTTATTTCGCTGCTGGTCGATACCTTCCACACTCTGCCCATCGGTAGTAACCCGGTGAACAGTAATGCATTTATGGCGCTCGCCAGGGCCGGAGGACTCATTTTCTTAAACGGACTGATGCTGGCATTGCCGGTCATTACCCTCCTGCTTACGCTCAACCTGGCGCTGGGGCTATTAAACCGCATGGCGCCGCAGCTCTCGATATTTGTTATCGGTTTCCCGCTTACCCTCACCGTCGGCATTATGCTGATGGCCGCGCTAATGCCATTAATTGCGCCGTTTTGCGAACATTTATTCAGCGAAATTTTCAATTTGCTTGCTGATATTGTTAGCGAGATGCCGATAAATAATAACCCATAATTTTTATCCTGTTTTACTAAGGGTTATCCGAAAATAAATTTTAAAAAACATTCACCAGGATATATCCGCTGCCCCTTATTTGTTTTTACTTCACTCACATAACGCAACATTCACTTTACTTTAAGATGATTCCTGGCAAATTATATGTAACTTTACGGGATAGTAAGTTCGCCTGAAAAACCGCGTAAGCGTTGTCTAAGGTGACTATTCGTGTTCCGTCTGATTATGGTGAGTTATTCAGGTAAGGGGAATTATCGTTACGCATTGAGTGAGGGTATGCCATGTCAACGATTATTATGGATTTATGCAGTTACACCCGGCTAGGGTTAAGCGGGTATCTGGTCAGCAGAGGGGTGAAAAAAAGGGAAATCAACGACATCGAAACCGTTGACGAACTCGCTATCGCTTGTGGCGCGCATCAGCCTTCGGTGGTGTTTATTAATGAGGACTGTTTCATTCATACGCCTTCAGACAGTCAACAAATAAAGCAAATCATTAATCAACATCCTGACACGTTATTTATTGTTTTTATGGCAATTGCTAATGTGCATTTTGATGAATATTTATTAGTAAGAAAAAACTTATTGATTAGCTCAAAATCGATTAAACCTGACTCGCTGGATACCCTTCTTGGCGATATTCTGAAAAAAGAGTCGGGTATTTCAGGAACCATAAATTTACCAACATTATCGTTAAGTCGAACTGAATCCAGCATGTTGCGAATGTGGATGGAAGGTCAGGGAACCATTCAGATTTCTGACAGAATGAATATTAAAGCAAAAACAGTCTCCTCCCATAAGGGGAATATTAAACGAAAGATAAAAACGCATAATAAACAAGTGATCTATCACGTAGTGCGGCTGACAGATAACGTTACTAACGGCATTTTTGTTAACATGCGCTGAGACATCCGGACTGGCAATGTACCTCCAGTCCGGCTCAATTAGTCCTGCTCCGCCTTCTCGACAAAAATACCATCCTGGTGACCTGACTCATTGAAGAACCAGATGCCGAGCGGGTAATCCTCCAGCGAAACCAGGTACATTGTGCCTTCACTAAATTCTTCCACTGCCAGTACCACGCCCGGTCGGCGGGGACCGCCGTCCGTTTTAACGGTTACCCGATCATTCACCTTCATCATTTTCCTCCTGTCGCTTTGTGCCAGTGTAGAACAATTTTCTGCGTCTGACAGCGCCTTGCCGGCGTGTTTGCTGGTTTTCTCAACGGTCTATACTTAGGCTGTCAGGAACCTGCGAGGTAGTGAAGATGAAAACGGCAAAAGAGTACAGTGATACGGCCAAGCGCGAAGTGAGCGTCGATGTAGATGCGCTACTGGCGGCCATCAATGAAATCAGCGAAAGCGAGGTTCACCGTAGCCAGGAAGATCCTGAGCGGGTGAGCGTAGACGGACGGGAATATCATACATGGCATGAATTAGCTGAAGCATTCGAGCTGGATATTCATGATTTTAGTGTAACAGAAGTAAACCGTTAAAAATGGCTGAAAAAAATCCCGGCCCTACGGGTCGGGATCAAACTTGCTTATGCAAGAAGCACTTGAAAATTCGTTACACCAGGAAATCTGATGTGAGATTTACCTTATCTGCAATTTTTTTGCATGACAAGTAAATATTTTTTACATGAATGATTAAGTGCACTAATAGTTCGGCAGCAAAAGTGTGACAACGCATGTGCTGTCTGGAAGCGACGGGATCGGTTCCAGTTAGCGTTCGACTTCTTTCGAGTGTGCTTTAGGACTTTTCCTGGAAATAAGCCCGCCGTTGCAACGGAAAATGAGGAAAAAATGCTCTCAATCCATGACCCCTTGCTGATTTTTACCGATCTGGACGGCACATTGCTGAACAGCCACACTTTTGAGTGGCAGCCCGCGGCCCCCTGGCTTACACGCCTGCATGAAAGCGGCGTGCCCGTGATCCTCTGTAGCAGTAAAACCGCGGCTGAAATGCTCCAGCTCCAGACGACGTTAAATCTACAGGGACTGCCGCTGATTGCGGAAAACGGCGCGGTGATCCAACTGGACGTTCATTGGGAAGACCATCCCAACTATCCCCGCCTGATAGCCGGTATTTCTCACAACGAAATCCGCCTCGTCCTGCATAAGTTGCGTGAAAAGGAACAGTTTAAGTTCACCACGTTTGATGACGTTGACGATCAGGTGATAAGCGAATGGACGGGCCTAAACCGGGCACAGTCTGCCCTAACCCGTCTGCATGAAGCGTCGGTGTCGCTGATCTGGCGCGATAGCGATGAACGCATGGCGCAGTTTGTCGCCCGTTTAAATGACCTGGGACTGCAATTTGTCCATGGCGCTCGTTTCTGGCATGTGCTGGACGCCTCCGCCGGCAAAGATCAGGCTGCCAACTGGCTGATTGAAGCATATCGTCGGCAGTGGCGCGCGCGTCCTCTGACGTTGGGACTAGGAGACGGTCCCAATGATGCTCCCTTACTGGATGTGATGGATTATGCGGTTGTCGTTAAAGGGCTAAACCGGGAGGGCGTACATTTGCGTAACGACGATCCTCAGCGCGTCTACCGTAGCCAGAATGAAGGGCCGGATGGCTGGCGCGAAGGAATGGACTATTTCTTTTCCCGCTCCTGAGTCGCGTCGCTGGCGCAAATACGGTTACGTCCGGACTGTTTGGCGTAATAAAGCCGTTTGTCGGCCAGCGACTGCAACTGCTCAAAATCATAGTCGCCGTATTCCTCCGCGCTACTGATCCCCATTGACGCGCTGATACGAAGCGTCGTGCTTTTCGTCACCAGAATCTCTTTGTCATTAATGCGCTGGCGTATGCGTTCGGCAATCTGCAGCGCCTGCGCTTTCGTCGCGCCGGGCAGCACGATACAAAACTCTTCGCCCCCTACCCGTCCGGCGATGTCGTGCGCTCGAATGGTGCTGCCAATGAGCCCAGCGGCATGGGACAACACGCGATCGCCTGCCTGATGGCCAAAGCGATCGTTAACGCTTTTAAAATAATCTAAATCCAGCTGTATCACAGAAAATGGCTGGCGGGCTTCCCGGTAGCGCTTTGCCAGCCTGGACGCTTTTTCAAACAGCGCGCCACGGTTATATAGCCGGGTCAGCGGATCGTGCCATGCCTGCCATTGCAGCGAATTTTGCAGAACAAACATGTTTTTGACCATATGTCGAATAACGCCCCAGGAGATCAACAGCATCGCCGTAAAAAGCACCCATAACAGCGTCAGCGCGATACTAATACTGCCAAAATTCCCTTGGATGCCTTCACGTAATGTATGCACGCGCAGCAGGACGCCATCAAAATGATCCAGCCGCTCCCAGCTTACATAATGCGTTCCTAAACGCAGCCCGCCCAGGGTATCTTTTTCTATTTCACGCGCCAGTAAGGCGCGCTCACGGTCATTTAACGTATTCGCGGTTTGTTGTTCCGGCGCGGAGTCCGTCAACAAACGGAGATGGTTATCGTATAGCTGATATTCCCCTTCAATATCCTTTTCGGCCGCATCGCGCAGGAACCGCTGTAATGACGCGACGGGAATATCCATTGCCAGTACGCCATACCAGTAATTATCGTGATCCAGCGGTAGACTGGCCGTCACTTTTTTCTGCTCGTCAGTAACATAGGGCTGTGCGGAGGTAAACCACCGCACGCCGCGCTGTGGGTTACGCCGTTGGCTTTGCTCGATAAACCAGGGCTGGGTCACGTACTGATAGTAACGGGAGACAATATCGCTACCGTATGCCGTAGGAAGAGTTGAGAGGTAAAACCCTGAGCGAGAAACATACATCGTCTCCAGCGTCAGCATGGCGGATGAGCGCGCCAGACGCGCCAGATACCCTAACTCCAGAGTGGCGGTTAATTCATTTGCCAGGTCACGACTCTCCCGCGAAAGAAGCGTCGTCCGGGCGACAAATTGATCGGAAACGCCATATAACGGCAATGTCCGCCGCTTATCCAGCTCCAGTTGCCAGAAATGTCTGACGCGTCGTTGCTCAAACTGCGTCACCGCGCTTTGCAATGCGGAAAAAGCCAGCGGCGCCACCAGCGCTTCATGCATACCGTTGCGTAAAAAGATCAACCTGTCCATGTTGAATTGCAGTTGGCGGTCAAGGACATTCGCGACGCTCCCCAGATGATTGCGCTGACTGGCGACATACGCGTCTTTCAGTATCATCACTTCCCGCCAGGTAAGTAGCGTCGAGAACAGCATTACGATCAGAAAGCAGGTGTTGACGACATGACCGGGACCAAAACGCCGCGCCAGCTTTTTAAACCAGCCTTGATTATCTAACAGTGTTTCGTGCGGCACCCTGGTAACTCCTGGTTATTGATACAACGCCCCCTGATGGCTTACGGTAGCCAGACCTCATCAAGGGATACCACTCAATCCTGGCATAACCAGGTAGCAGCATGTCGCAGCGCGACGACTCTTTTTCTCCACAGCAAAACGCCCGGCATTAACCGGGCGTTTTGTCATCGGGCTTCGTCCCGCCCGCGCCTTTCCTTGCCTGGCACGAGCTCATTCTCATGGAATGCCTCCCGCTTTACGCCAAAACCATCATACCAGCGACACTCTACCATTCCGCTGGAATAACCGGTGACGATCATCCGGGGCCCACCCTCTTTCACGGTAACTTCCTCACTGACAGAAAAGACCATACCTGCCTCCTGTATCAGATGAAACGTTTTCACCTTAGACGAGGATGGGCAATTTTGCATAATTCATTGTAGAAAATCAGTGCGAAACACCGCGAATTTTCGCCACACCTTTCACCAGCGCCACCACAATGGCGCCGATAATAAAGCCGAGCACCAGATTCAGCCCCGCAGGGATCGTATGCGCCATGAAAGCCCCCTGCTGCTGCGCAAAATGTTCAATGGCATGGTGTAGCGGCGCAATACCGTGTACGACAATCCCGCCGCCGACCAGAAACATCGCCAGCGTACCGACAATGGATAATGCTTTCATTAACCAGGGCGCGGTAATCAGTAATCCTTTACCGACGCCCTGCGCCAACACGCTACGCTTTTCCGCCAGCCAGTACCCCATATCATCCAGTTTGACAATAATACCCACCAGGCCATACACGCCAATAGTCACAACCAAAGCAATCCCCGCCAGCACCAACACCTGATTAAGCAGCGGCGCCTGCGCGACAATCCCCAGGGTAATGGCCACAATTTCAGCGGACAGAATGAAATCGGTACGGACCGCCCCTTTTACTTTATCTTTTTCAAAGGCCAAAGGATCTTGCGCAGCCAGCGCCTCAAGACGTTTTTGCCGCTCCGCCGGGTCTTCTTTGTGTTTTCGCGCCTCAAAGGTATGCAGGACTTTTTCTACCCCTTCAAAGCAGAGAAACGCGCCGCCTAACATTAATAAAGGCGTAATGGCCCACGGGATAAATGCGCTTATCAGCAGCGCCAACGGCACCAGAATAACCTTGTTGATTAATGATCCTTTCGCCACGCTCCATACCACTGGCAGCTCGCGATTAGCGCGAACGCCGGTCACTTGCTGCGCATTGAGCGACAGGTCGTCCCCCAGTACGCCCGCGGTTTTTTTCGCGGCCAATTTGCCCATTACCGAAATATCGTCCAGCAGCGTGGCGATATCGTCGAGTAATGTCAGTAAGCTACTTCCTGCCAAAATGATTTCCTCGGTCTTTTCTTCTAAGACGTTAAGTATGTAGCAAAACGCGCAATGCCGAAACCGGCGGCGCGGGTCAACGCCTTTTTATTCCAAAAGGACAATTATAATGCTCGCCAGCATAATAATTTTGACGTTTACTATATTCACCCTTTTTATTTCACCGTGAGTGATTATGCGTTTCCGGCAGTTATTACCTCTTTTTGGCGCGCTTTTTGCCTTGTACATCATTTGGGGGTCTACCTATTTTGTTATCCGCATAGGCGTTGAAAGCTGGCCGCCGCTGATGATGGCAGGCGTACGTTTTCTCTCGGCGGGGATGTTGCTCATGGCGTTTTTGCTGCTGCGCGGCGAAAAACTTCCGCCGCTACGCCAGACCATCAACGCCGCGCTGATTGGTCTACTGCTGCTGGCGGTGGGTAACGGTCTGGTGACGGTGGCGGAGCATCAAAACGTGCCATCGGGCATTGCTGCCGTCGTGGTCGCCACTGTCCCGCTATTTACGCTGTGCTTTAGCTACTTTTTTGGTATTAAAACGCGCAAATTAGAATGGGTGGGGATTGCCATTGGACTTGCCGGGATTATTCTGCTGAACAGCGGCGGCAATTTAAGCGGCAATCCGTGGGGCGCGATTTTGATCCTGATAGGTTCGATGAGCTGGGCATTTGGTTCCGTTTACGGCTCGCGCATCGCCCTCCCTGTGGGCATGATGGCGGGTGCGATTGAAATGCTGGCGGCGGGCGTGGTATTGCTTTGCGCGGCGTTTCTTTCCGGCGAAAAGCTCGCCACGCTGCCTGGTTTATCGGGGTTTATGGCCGTCGGCTACCTGGCGTTGTTCGGTTCTATTATCGCCATTAATGCCTATATGTACCTGATTCGCAACGTCAGTCCGGCGCTGGCGACCAGCTACGCCTATGTGAATCCGGTTGTCGCCGTGTTGCTTGGCACTGGCCTGGGCGGCGAGAGGTTATCGCCCGTTGAATGGGCCGCGCTGGGTGTGATTGTGTTTGCCGTAGTGCTGGTGACTCTGGGTAAGTACCTGTTTCCTGTCAAGGCGGTGGTCACGCCGTGTAAAACGGAAGATTCACGCCAGTAGATGAATCCCCTGGGTGTCGATCTGCGCGCTGGCGCCGCCGCCGCAGATCCACTCTTCCAGGCGCTCCGCCAACGCCGCGTCGCTCAATTTCGCTCGCCCGCGCAAGGCGCACTCCCAGACGATCAGTACCCGCCAGCCAAGCGCCTGTAAACGCTGAATATCGCGCTCATCGCGCTCAACGTTCTTACCGATTTTTTCCAACCAGAAAGCCGTCCGCGTGGCCGGTACTTTGAACAGATAACAGTGGTGATGATGCCAAAAGCAGCCGTGAGTAAAAATCACACAATCATAGTCATTCACCACAAAGTCCGGCTTGCCCGGTAATGCCGCGTCCTGAGTATGAAACGTAATCCCCTGCGCGCTTAGCAGGCCGGCAAGACGTTTTTCAATAGCCGTATCGCGGGTCGCTATCGCGCGCATATTTTTACTGCGCGTGGCTTTATCGTGAACGTCCGCCATCTACCGTCTCTCTCTGACGCAGCGTCACCGCCTGGTGAATTTTGGGTTCCAGCAGCTTTGCTACCGCGGCAAATACCGGCACCACCACGGAGTTGCCAAACTGGCGATAGGCCTGCGTATCCGAGACAGGTATCCTGAACTGGTACGTTTGCGGCGCCTCAAATCCCATTAAACGCGCGCACTCTCTCGGCGTGAGTCGGCGGGGACGGTGTTGTTGGTTGCCAGCATCGTCGAAATTCACTTCGCCTTTCGCCATATCCCAACCACGATCGATCAGAATTTCGGCGCCATCTTTGTAGTAGCGAGCAGATAACGTGCGCGCCACACTTTCCGGATTGTCAGGATAAACCATGCCATAGCCAAAACCGTTTCCCCGCGCCTGGTGCTTTTTCGCGTAGCGATATAAATATTTCCACAGCACCGGCGTCAGGATATATTTGGCTTCGACGACGGGCTCCAGCAGCTCTGCTAACGTCGGACGGCGCGGTGGATAACAACGGGCGATATTGCGTAACGTAAAATCGGTTTTCAGGTTTAAATCGCGACGGAATTCCACCAACACAATACGTTCCCGATGCTGAGGAAGAAAGTGCTGCCCGTCGATAATTTTCGGATCGTCCGGGCCATTGTCAGCGGCATCCGCCACGTCATATCCCAGTTCATCGAGCGTTTGCATAATAATGCGGAAGGTGTTGCCCTGGTCGTGACTTTTAAGGTTTTTCACGTTTTCCAGCACAAACAGCGCGGGGCGGCGAGCGTCGATAATTCTTACGACATCAAAAAATAACGTCCCCTGAGTCTCGCAGGCAAAGCCGTGGGCGCGGCCCAGCGCATTTTTCTTGGAAACGCCCGCCAGAGAAAATGGCTGACAGGGAAAGCCCGCCAGCAGGACATCATGTTGCGGAATATGCTGGCGAATGTGTTCCGCCGCCTCATCATCGCTGACCCCTTCCCGGTGGCTCAATGTGATATCGCGGATATCTTCATTAAAGCGATGTTGCAGCGGATCGCAAAAATAGTTCGCTTTATATGTCCGTACCGCGTGCTTATTCCATTCGCTGGTAAACACGCACTGTCCGCCTATCGCTTCAAATCCGCGGCGAATGCCGCCGATGCCCGCGAAGAGATCGATAAAGCGAAAGGCGTAATGCGGATGATGCGCTGGCGGCGTCGGCAACTCTGTTTTAAGACAGGTGAGTTCATTGTCGCTCAAACGATGCCATGCCGCGTTCATCATTACGCGCTTGAAGATGGCCGGGCTCCAGTGCTGTTCGCCCAGGCCGTTAAGGTGCGCCACCAGCGTTTTAACATCATAGATTTCCAGCAATTGACTCAGCATCGCCTGGATCTCGCTTCCGGCGTCGTCGGCGATGAGGTTCCGGGCGTGTGTTACTGAAATATTTTCCTGCATACATTTAACCGGCCAAAAATAATTGCCGACAGACTAACATAAAATGACGCGGTTTACGTTTCAGCGACAGGGGTTACTGATGCGTAGCAAACATCTGGATGACCGCCTCATCCCGTGTTTCATAGTCGCCTTTCAGCTCAGCGCTCAGTTTCGCCATGTACAACACCAGAAAATCCGCATTACGCTGCGCCAGGGACTTGCCCCGTTCGGTCTGCATCGTCAGCGGCAGTTGCAGCAGTTTGGTTTGAAAATGGTCGAGCGCGAATTGCTTATCGTTAAGAGGCCGTCTGTCGGCAAAGGGATCGTCGGCATCAAACAGCGCGACGCCCAGCGCGCCGGAGACCGCGAAGACCCGCGCCAGACCAATGGCGCCCAACGCCTCCAGCCTGTCTGCATCCTGTACGATTTTTGCCTCTGGCGTGGTAGGCGCAATTTTTGCGCTGAAGCTATGCGCTTCGATAGCATGGCAAATGCCCGCCAGTTTTTCTGCCGGAAAGTCAGGAAAATCCCGCAGAAAAATACGCCGGGTTTCTGCCGCCGCCAGAATGGAAGAACGATGCCGCTGCGGATGATTTTTCGCCAGGCTGACGATGTCATGGAAATAACATGCCGATAGCACCACCAGCCAGTCGACAGGACTGTTTTCCCCCAGCGTTTGCGCGGTTGCCCAAACACGACGAAAATGGAAGATGTCATGGGCGGCATCCTGCTCCTGGTGGTGGTGACGTAGCCAGTCTTCAAACTGCGATTGCCAGTATCCTGAGTCCATACGCCCTCTCTTTATAGCAGACCATTTTTATTACATGCCTGAGCACAGGGTTCGCTATCCTGACATATCCGCCACCACTTTACATCCCTGCGTGCTTGCGCGTTTCTGGCTTAGTGTCGGCGGGATACCCCCTGTTTTTGCGAGGCCGGGTGTACCAGGCAATACTCCCCAGAATAAGCCAGACGACGCCCAGCGAAAGCGCGTTAAGCCATTTTTCCGTTGCGCTGCCAGGAGTGCTGATTGGGCCGAGAACCGGCTCGGTTTGTATGGCGGGCATCAGCCACACGCAACGCGCCATCGCCCAGATGAAGTAGCCGCAAAAGGTATAAAAAACCCATAACGCCAATTTACCGCCTATGCTACGGGTGGCGTTGTCCTCCCTGGTACTCAAACTTTACTCCGCTTTTGTGATGTAAGTCATATGACATTAATTACATTATAATGTGATATTAGTCACATTTCGACCATAAAATACCTTATCCACCTGTTCTGGTTATTCATTTCAAAAATGGTTTATTCTCAGATAATGTTGCGCCTGGCGCTGAACCTGCTGTTAAATAAGGGGATGGTGATTGAATCGCATTCTGATATGGAATAACCTATAACCAGAACAACTTATTTTTGCCCACCGCGATAGCGTTTTATTTTATTAGTATTAAATGTCAGAATGATTCGGTTATTAGCCTTTTATCATTTATTTTATCATTACCCACATTACCGGCATTTATGCCGGTTTTTTTTATGCTTTTTCATAATCGAAACATCAAACACATATAAAAAGCAAATTATATTCACATCAATAATTATCAAGTAAAAATACATAACTTACTGATAAAAAATGATAATTATAGAATATACATTCTTGGTTACTTATATAATCAGTATTATAAAAAACCAAATAGAAACAAATTGAAATATTTTAAATACCTTTGTTACATGTTATTTTTTAAATTCCATGAACTTCATAGAATAGTATCAATTTGTAGTTTTGTTGAAGTGGCTACATATTCATATAAATTATTATCATAAGGGAATACATAATGAACAGAAAAGTTCTGGCACTGCTTGTCCCGGCGTTATTAGTGGCAGGCGCAGCAAATGCGGCTGAAGTTTATAATAAAAATGGCAACAAACTCGACCTGTACGGCAAAGTTGATGGTCTGCGTTACTTCTCTGACAATGCAGGCGACGACGGCGACCAGTCCTACGCCCGTTTTGGCTTTAAAGGCGAAACGCAGATTAACGATATGCTGACCGGCTATGGTCAGTGGGAATACAACATTAAGGTAAACACCACCGAAGGCGAAGGTGCAAACTCCTGGACTCGTCTGGGCTTTGCCGGTCTGAAATTCGGCGAGTACGGCTCTTTCGATTATGGCCGTAACTATGGCGTTATCTACGACGTTGAAGCCTGGACCGATGTGCTGCCGGAATTCGGCGGCGACTCTTACACCCAGACCGATGTCTATATGCTGGGCAGAACCAACGGCGTTGCCACCTACCGTAATACCGACTTCTTCGGTCTGGTGGACGGCCTGAACTTCGCGTTGCAGTACCAGGGTAATAACGAAGATCCTGGCGCAGGCGAAGGAACAGCCAACGGCAGCGATGCAAATAGTGGTTCTCGCAAACTGGCCCGTGAAAACGGCGACGGTTTCGGTATGTCTACCTCCTACGACTTTGACTTCGGGTTAAGCCTGGGTGCGGCCTACTCCTCCTCTGACCGTACGGACAATCAGGTTACTAGTGGGCGTAATGATGGCCATCATTACTATGCCAATAGCTATGCCGGCGGTGAAACTGCCGAAGCCTGGACCGTAGGTGCCAAATATGACGCCTACAATGTTTACCTGGCGGCCATGTACGCTGAAACCCGCAACATGACCTATTATGGCGGCGGCGATGGCGGTAATGGCGGTATCGCTAACAAAACCCAGAACTTTGAAGTGGTTGCGCAGTATCAGTTCGATTTCGGTCTGCGTCCGTCCATCGCCTACTTGCAGTCTAAGGGCAAAGATTTAGGCGGTCAGGAAGTCCATCGTGGCAACTGGCGTTACACCGACAAAGATCTGGTTAAATATGTTGACGTCGGTATGACTTACTACTTCAACAAAAATATGTCCACCTACGTTGATTATAAAATCAACCTGCTGGACGAAGATGATGACTTCTACGCAAACAACGGTATTGCAACCGATGATATCGTAGGTGTTGGTCTGGTCTACCAGTTCTAAGACGCTTTATGTTATTCAAGCCCGTGCTTAGCGCGGGCTTGTTATTATAGGGCAAGAATTAAATAACGGATAACGGCGCAAAGACAGGTGACCTGGCTTCATCGGATAGATGAGGACAACGTCGCTCTTTTCAGGCGCTGTCTGCAAGAGAAATAACACTTTTGAGGAAAAGAAAATGCCACTATAGATGATGGATGTCAGCGTCTATAGATGATAATCATCCGGGCATAAAAAAAGCTCCTGTACGGAGCTAATATGAGTTATTTTCTAAAATCTGGCGGAACCTGCCCTGAGCGAATATATAATCCAACATTATCAAAAGTGATCATGGTTGACTTACAAAAAATACATTTCGCGCCAAACGGGTTTTGCTCAGTAACATCGAATGTCGATGTTCTGTATTGTGAACCATGGCAACATGGACACCGGAAGTGAATTTTATTAGTAATATCAGTTGCCTTAAAGCGCCACAACGTTGACCGCTGATGGACCTTTTGGTCCCTGCTCTACTGAAAACTCCACTTCCTGATTTTCATTCAGAGTGCGGAATTCATTACTTTGAATGGCGGAAAAATGCACAAACACATCTTTGCTGCCATCTTTAGGCGTAATGAAACCAAAGCCCTTTTCAGGGTTAAACCATTTTACTAAACCAGTGATTTTCGTCGTCATAATATTGTTACCTTTTGAATGAGCCCTTGGGCGAAATGGCCTGAAGAAAATTATCAGAGAGAAAAAAACCTAAAGGAGATCTCAAGAGGAACAAATGATGAGAAATATTACAATCACTACTTCAGATAAGTTTGTATCAAACCGCACAACCATTAACGCATGGTTAACTGAACATAGCAAGCTTTAGTTTTGTTAAAAAAATATTAATTGTTTTTTAGCATTATCACGCTGATTGCCATACTCTTTTTTATCTATGCTCGTCGCTACGGCTGAAACCTGGCGTAAATAAGTTACGTCTCACAACGCTTACATAGCAATAAACGAGCAATAAACGCGCCACATTTCCTGATGTCGTAAACCAGGATACATGCGCCTCATCGTGAGAGGTTCCTGTGATCTTGTGCGACCAAAAGAATGGGGACGATTTGGCAACTATCTCAGGCATTGATCGCACAAGTTACTTAACACGCAGTAGATCAGAGTATCTTGTGGTGTACCGAGGCGAAAGCATTTCTCGCTTCATAGCCCACTGTTGCGACATCCCCTGCCCGGCGAAGTACAGCGTCCCCTTCCCGTCTTTTGCGTTAAGATGGTCCAGTACTTCCATCAACTTCGCACTACCGGCGCGCGGCGCGTTATCGTCGAAAAGGTTGAGTTGCGCTACGCCCTGACTGAAGAAGTCACCCAGCATCACCCCCGCTTTCTGGTAGCGATGGCCGTCGCGCCAGATTTTATCCAGACATTTCACAGCCGCATTGATAATGTCGCGTGAATCCTGCGTGGGGGTGAGAAGCGTCACCGCGGCGCTGTTACCGTAGTAGGGCTCGTTCAGGGCAAAGGGGGATGTTTTGACGAATGTTGAGATGAAACGGCAGTACTGGTGCTCGCCGCGGAGTTTTTCTGCCGCGCGCGCAGCGTAGCTGTAAATAGCCTGGCGCATTTCCTCATAGTCTGTGACCCGCTCGCCGAAAGAGCGGCTACAAACGATTTCCTGCTTTGCCGGCGCAAACTCTTCAAGCTCCAGACATGGCTCTCCGCGAAGCTCTCTCACGGTACGCTCCAGCACGACATTGAAGTGTTTCCTGATGATCCAGGTACTTTGTTCAGAGAGATCGAGAGCAGTCTTGATGCCCAGGGCATTGAGCTTCTTACTGATACGCCTGCCGACACCCCAGACATCCTCTACGGGTATCAGGGCCAGCAGCCGACGCTGGCGATCGATGTTCGATAGGTCAACCACCCCGCCGGTCTGGCGCTGCCACTTTTTCGCAGCATGATTAGCCAGCTTGGCAAGGGTTTTCGTCTGGGCAATGCCTACACCGACAGTCAGGTGCGTGCGCTTCAGGACCGTCGCTCTTATCTCGCGCCCGAAATCTGTCAGATCCCGGCAGTTTCGTACCCCCATCAGATCACAAAAAGCCTCATCAATGCTGTAAATTTCTACCCGCGGCACCATCTCCTCGAGTGTGGTCATTACCCGGTTCGACATATCAGCGTAAAGCTCGTAATTACTGCTGAAGCAAACAACACCGGATCGCCGGAAGCGTTCTTTCTGTTTGAAGTATGGCTCACCTGGTGCGATACCGAGCTGTTTCGCCTCGGCGCTACACGCGATAACGCAGCCATCATTGTTTGATAACACCACCACCGGTCGGCCACATAAATCAGGACGAAAGACCGTTTCGCAGGAGGCGTAAAAGCTATTAACATCGCAGAGCGCGAACATAATCAACTGACCGCTTTAATGATAAAGGTCACCACCCCGAATATGTCGAGCGTGTCTTCACTGCCGACAGGTATAGGTCGATAGGCGCCGTTCATGGGGATTAACTGCACTGTCGGGCGCAACTGCAACCGTTTTACGGTGAACTCTCCTTCAATTGCCGCAATTACAATGTCACCGTGGTCAGCGTTCCGTGAGCTATCCACCACCAGCAGGTCACCGTCGCTGATGCCGGCTTCAATCATTGAATCACCCGTGGCTTTGACAAAATATGTTGAGCTGGGATGAGAAACGAGCAACTCATTAAGATCGATACGCTGCTCAATGTAGTCCGCCGCGGGGCTGGGGAATCCACACGGCACTAAGTAACTGAAAAATGGGAGAGGAATAATTTCGCGCAACTCTATAGGTCTGAAAAATTCCATAATTCATACCTCTAATACTGTTTTTATATACAGTAGTATTATTTAAACATGCGCGCAAGATACCGGAGTCGCTACGGCTGTTTAAATCTTCGTCGCTTCGTTTGTAAGTTTCTCTCTCAGTTCAAATTATGGGTTTTGTAAATTTTCCGGTTGTATTGTCATGTGCGCATATTTAAGCCAGCCTGGAGGCCAGATTTTCTGTACAGCGTCGACAGTCCCGCAGCGTAAGTTATCGCCACGCGCCAGCGCGTTTCCCTGACAGCAAGTAATCTTTTGCCTGGCGACCATGTCTACAGGGGAACATTTCGGGCAACAGGCCGGGTGCGATGATTACCGAGGACGACGGCGTTAAGTCGCCGCGAGTGACATCACTGTGAATCCCGATGGGGTACGGCGAAAGACCGGGGCTGAAAACCAGGAGTTGACTTATAATCGAAAAGTAAAAATCACACCATCACTGGCCCCCTCTTCTGGCAGAAAAAGCATAAGATGGCAATACGTTTTTCACGTACTATTCTAACAGAATATTCTAAGTGTATTCTAAGTGTGAGACTGATCGCTGAAAGAAGATGAGCTAAGTGTTTGAATTGTGGCGGAGAGAGGGGGATTTGAACCCCCGGTAGAGTTGCCCCTACTCCGGTTTTCGAGACCGGTCCGTTCAGCCGCTCCGGCATCTCTCCGTATATTGCAATGATGCCAGGTAATTTGGCATTTTAACAGACCCTATTCGGGTAATTTTGTTCAAGTGACGAGTTTACGAGCAAAACGATGATTAAGTGGCCCTGGAAAGCACAAGAAATAACCCAGAACGAAGACTGGCCGTGGAATGATGCGCTGGCTATACCTCTTCTGGTAAACCTCACCGCGCAAGAACAGGCTCGGCTTATTGCGCTAGCCGAACGTTTTTTGCAGCAGAAAAGACTGGTAGCGCTACAGGGATTTGAGCTCGACTCGTTAAAAAGTGCGCGTATTGCGTTAATTTTTTGCTTACCGATCCTGGAGCTCGGTATTGAGTGGCTTGATGGTTTTCATGAAGTGCTCATTTATCCCGCGCCCTTTGTGGTAGATGATGAATGGGAAGATGACATAGGTCTGGTGCACAGCCAGCGTGTCGTACAGTCGGGGCAAAGCTGGCAACAAGGGCCCATCATTCTGAACTGGCTGGATATCCAGGACTCGTTCGATGCTTCGGGTTTCAACCTCATTATTCATGAAGTCGCGCACAAACTGGATATGCGTAATGGCGATCGCGCCAGCGGCATCCCTTTCATCCCGTTGCGCGATGTGGCTGGCTGGGAACACGATCTCCACGCGGCAATGAATAATATTCAGGATGAAATCGATCTTGTTGGCGAAAGCGCTGCCAGTATAGATGCCTATGCCGCCACCGACCCTGCAGAATGTTTTGCCGTGTTGTCAGAGTATTTTTTCAGCGCGCCAGAACTGTTTGCTCCGCGTTTCCCGGCGCTATGGCAGCGTTTTTGCCAGTTCTATCGCCAGGATCCTTCTCAGCGCTTACGGGTAAGCGCTGCCGAAGGCGACTACGGCGAGGAATCCGAACATTAATTCCTCACTTTGTGGGTTAATTAACCAATTGAATTGGCGCGTTAATTTTACTGTTGACACGTTATAGCTGGCCCAGTATTATGCGCCTCGTTGAAACAATTCCTCTGTAGTTCAGTCGGTAGAACGGCGGACTGTTAATCCGTATGTCACTGGTTCGAGTCCAGTCAGAGGAGCCAATTTTTAGTTTCGGGACATCCCAGCGAGTCCGGAGACGCTTAAAAAACAAGAACTTATCTTTACCCGGCTGACCTGCGAAGGTCTACTGGGTTTCTTGACATCCATAGTTTTTGGAGGCTTAATCGGGGGCCTCACGGTTCGGTGAGAAAATGGAGCCCCCCGCTATGGCACTCACTGATACCGCTATCCGCAAGACTAAACCCACTGAGAAACCCTTCAAACTGGCAGACAGTTCAGGACTGTACCTGCTGATCAAACCCAACGGCTCAAAACTCTGGTACATGAAGTACCGCATTGACGGGAAAGAGAAGAAGCTGGCCTTTGGCCCCTACCCGGATGTTTCCCTGTTCAAAGCGCGTCAGCTACGCGATGCCGCACGCGCCAGAGTGCGTGAAGGGGCCGATCCTGCCGCTGATAAGAAGATCGCGCAGCAGAAGAAGAAAAACGGACATACCTTCCGCCAGATCGCCATGAACTGGCACGCCGATCACCGACGCTGGTCTGCGCATTATGCCGCAACTATCCAGCGCAGGCTGGAAATGTATATTTTCCCGGATATCGGGGACAGATACATCGATCAGATCGTCACGGAAGATTTGCTGTTTACCTTGCGCAAGGTGGAAAGCAAAGGCTTTCTGGAGATCACCGCGCGGCTGAAAAATTACGTCACCGAGATCATGCGCTATGCGGTGAAAAAGCAGCTAATCAAATCAAACCCAGCGCTGGATCTGGACGGCGAGTTCACACCGCCGGAGACGCAGCATTACCCGGCCCTGCCCCTTGAGAAGCTGCCTGAACTGTTATCCCGGACGGATAGCTACCCCGGCAGGTGTTTTTCGTGCGCTCCAGCGAACTGCGCTTTGCCCGCTGGAGTGAAATCGACTGGCAGCAGAAGTTATGGATAATCCCGGAAGAACGGGAGCAGATCGAGAACGTCAAATTTTCTCATCGCGGTACAAAAATGAAAACACAGCACATCGTTCCGCTGTCCGATCGGGCTATTGCGATTTTAAAGCAAATTGAAGCGCTCTCCGGTCATCTGGCGTTTATCTTCCCCGGCGAATACGATCAGGATAAATGTATGAGCGACAACACCATTAACAAGGCGTTGCGCGTGATGGGCTACGATACTAAACAAGAGATCTGCGGCCACGGCTTCCGGGCGATGGCGTGCAGTGCGCTGAGCGAGTCGGGACTGTGGAGCAAAGAGGCCATTGAAAAACAAATGAGCCATCAGGAAAGAAACAGTGTACGAGCCGCCTATATTCATAAGGCTGAATATCTGGAAGAGCGGATCGCGATGATGCAGTGGTGGGCGAATTATCTGGATACGAATCTCAACGGGTATATTTCACCGTATCAGTTTGCCAGTCGGCTGAAAAAAGCATCGTAATAGAAATTTTTGTTAAAGGGGGAACGGGTGTTCCCCCTTTGGTGCGTTTCAATCCGTGAATTACTTCAGCAGATCAATCAGCCGCAGTAGAGCCAGTAAAAGCTCCAGTACGGCGATGAGCACAACCAGCTTATGCGTCAGTGTGTCCATCCGCTCTCCTTTTGAAAGGAGCGCAACGCCTGCATCTTACCCTTACACTGCCTGTCGGTGCAGGTGTACATTTGTTGGAACATACTGCCACGCTCCAGACCGGGGCACTGCCTGCGGCACCACCCGTCCGGCAGTCAGGGCTTGAAATCGGTCTGATCTGAAGCCTGACAATCCCAACGGCTGGCATTATAGAACTCCACTGGTGATTTGCAATGGGTTATGAAGACAGCTATAATTTGGACGTTGGAACGTACTGCCACGCAACGCCGCTCAGGTCGCCATCCGCAGCCTGAGAGCGAAAAATAAAGAACCCTGCCTCACCAGCAGGGTTTTTTATTTTCTGCGATCGGCCTTCCAGAGTGTCTCTTGATGTTGGCAGCTAATCGCGGTATCTTTTACCCGCACCTGCAAAAGCGGGTGCCGGGTTTGACAGCCTGAACCACAAAGCGGACAGCCGCTCATTTTTTAATGCGGTTTTTTTGTGTCCGTAATGAACCGAGTTACGTCCATATTATGGTGGGGCGTAGCGGGGGAGCGTTCGCGCTCGCCGGTTTCTTTGTGGCCGGTCTGTCAACCCTGTTACGTCTCACCACCCCGTTTGACAGCGTCTGGTGAGGTTTGCAAAACTACACAAAGAGGCTGCCTTATGGCTACTACCCCAAACCAGATACACCCGTTACTTGCTGTTTCCTTCAATGCCGCTACAGACTTTACCGTACTGGCTAATCATTGTGAAAATTTCGCCGAAACCCTGATTGAAAACAACGATCCTACGTTGAAAATGGCGCTTTGTGGCAGGATCAACGCCTGTCTGACATTATTGCAACCCACGCTGCTTGATCCGGTTCCTCCTCATCTTGTTGAAAGTCTGACCGTCGATACCCTTCCTACCAGCTATTCCCGCTTCGGGCCGGAATGCACCGAGATTTGTAACTACTGCCTTGCCCTGACCCAAACGCTGACTGGACAGGGATTTTCCTCTGAAACGGAAAAATATCTTAGCTGGCTGCTGTACGACCTGATCAATTACTTCGCTGCGGAAATGAAAGCCCCGCGCTGGCTGCGTACCGATGACGGCGTAAAGTTTATTGACGAGGTGGCCGCATGATGCAACCAGACTGGCACTCTGCCGACATTATCGCGGCGCTGAAAAAGCGGGGAACGTCGCTTTCTGCACTTTCCCGTCAGGCGGGGCTGGCATCCTCCACGCTGGCGAATGCACTGATAAGGCACTGGCCCAAAGGTGAAAGACTGATAGCTGAAAAGTTAGGCGTTGCGCCTGAGCAAATCTGGCCGTCCCGTTATCTCAGACCACGTTAAAACAGACTCTCCCGATCTTTTGTCAGCTCTGCTGGCGGAAGATCGGGAGAAGGCAAGCGAAGCGCGGCAGGCTGTCATTCACAGAATGACGAAAAAATCCACAAACAATTCAATTTTCGAAAAAAAGGTTTCCCCTTTTCATTCGCGTAAAACGGTTGTAATCTCGCTCCTGCCCTATGCTGTCGTCGACAGCGCCCAATGCTTCACGACCTGAAAGAAGCGCCTGACCTGTCAGGAAACGGTTGATCCCTTTACCGGTGCAGACCTCTGCAAACACCGGGCTGCAAGACATTGCGGCGGAGGTTCAGATACATTCTTTAACTGCGCCAGTCCATCGGCTGTAATTCCACCCAACCGGAAATCACCTGGTTTTACGGCTCACTTACACCTGCTGAATTTCAGCGCCTTTTACCTGCGCCAGATCTCTGGCCAATACTGCACCATGGCGGAAACTTTCCGTTAACCCCTGCACCTGCTGCAAAGCCAGAGCCTTTTACTTTACGGGCTGCGGCCTGCATTGCCGTAAGGCTTTGCTGCCGCGTGACCGTCAATCTGCGCCAGAATCCGCGATCTTTCGCGCCCGGCACTCAACCGGTGCGTCACTTTGCATCGCGCAAAGCGACAAAGTGACGCACAACCACCACACCGCGCCATGCCACTGTTTTCAGGGCTTCTGCGCATATTCCCTAATCTGATACGTCCTTTTTGGACCGCTGTCAGCAAAAAAGAGGAGAAAAAGATCGATACCGAGGGGGGCATGATGCCCCGGAGAATCCCCTGCTCACTCAGGCAGCCTGTACCGCGTACAGTCTGAAACTCCCTATACCTCAACAAGCTGCCACTCCGGCGTGAAGGTATCGTTCTGGCGCAGCCAAAAAGCATACGCCGGAGACCGTTTGTGTTCGCAAAATCATGGGAGAAGTGTATGGGTAAGTTAGGCGGTGAAATGAAGGCGCTGGCAAAACATTGTGGCGGCAGCCATAAAACGCTGAACGATCGCATTCATATCGTGCAACGTTTTGACCAGCATTTACGGGCGCTGAACGTCCAGATCCAGCGGGTGGCACAGATTAAGGTTCGCCACATTGAAAGCTATATTCATGAAAGGCTGGCGCAGGGGATCGGTAAACGCACGCTGCAAAATGAAGTGGCCTCGCTGCGTGCCGTGCTGCAACAGGCCGGGCGTAAGCAAGTGGCAGAACATGAGCGGTTGACTAACAAATCGCTGGGTTTGTCTGGTGCATCGCGCAATGGTACGCGACAGGCTATTACGCCGGAGCATTACCGTAATGTGCTGGAAACGGCCCGCGCAAAAGATCCTGGACTGGCAGCAGCACTGGAGATGTCGCGGTTGATGGGATTACGTTCACAGGAGGCGGTGCAAAGCGCACGATCACTGAAAACCTGGAAACAGGCCGTTGAACGTGGTGACACTCGCTTAACCGTGGTTTTCGGCACCAAAGGCGGACGCCCCCGGGAAACGGTAATTCTGGATGCTGGCGCAGTCAGAAAGGCACTGGATAATGCGTTAGTTGTCGCAGAAGACCATAATAACCAGCTGATCGATAAGCCCGATCTGAAAAGCGTAATGGACTACTGGCACAATCAGGCGGCGCGTATGGGTCTGACTGGCGCATACTCCCCACATTCCCTGCGCTACGCGTGGGCGCAGGATGCCATTCGTCACTATCTGGCGCAAGGGTTTAGCAGGAAAGAGGTGCTGGCAATAGTGGCGATGGATCTGGGGCATGGTGATGGGCGTGGGCGGTATGTGGCACAAGTGTACGGATAGTATGAGTCGGCTAGTGATGCCGAGTGATATCTGACTCAAAATCAGGCTACCGATGTTGTATCCCGACAAGCCCGGCAGTACTTATTTCTTCAGATTTGCTTGTCACCAATTGCTAGTTTAAGGCACGACAACTCTGTGGCATTATTGATAAAACACATGCCTAAGTGTAACACTCCACTACCAATTTCGCGGAAAGCCTGCTCCAGTAGATTAGCCGATTCAGTACTGATTGGACGCACACCATCTATCACTTGTCTCATTTTAAATGCAAAGCCAAAGCGTAAAGCATCCTCTTTGGAGACTAATGGCATACTTGAATTGCGTAATATCCTAACCCAGTCATCCACGCCTGCTGCTACACACAATCCTATAAATATTACGCTATCCTTAGGGGGATGTTCTTTTGTTGCATCCCATTCGGCCATTAATTTAAGTGCATCACTCATTGTTACATAATTCATTTTTTATTGTTGTTAATGCTATAAGATATTATTTAGTGTGAGGATAAAGCCTGATCCATTGTGGATAAGTCATTGTCTGTGGCACTGGGCCGACTGCACTGGCTCGCTTACGCCAACTAGTTCCGATATTTGGCATTCCTAACGATTCAGCGGGCTTCATCCATAAAACTACCGTACAGCGGCATCCATCGTGATGCGGTGGCATATGTACATTGCCGCTCTCAATTTCCTCCCACCGGTAATTACGTCCATCAAGAGAACCGCAAGTATTACACGTTTTCCAATCCAGAGTGGCCACCATGGTTATTCCATTTGCCAAATCACCATGTGATGCTTTTGTATAGGTCATAAGATGTATGTCCTTCCTGCAATTCTAATGGCGCGAGAATATCTTAAAGAATATTTGGGGTTTTGTTTATAGGTG
>NZ_JBKFSQ010000033.1:0-48898 GCF_046569525.1 Salmonella sp. 741265055_HSA
CTGTCCGTGTCCAAACTGGCTGCGCCAATAACGCCTGGTGGGATAGGCTCTTAACAAATAAATTGAGAAAAAATAATGAATTACGAATTAATGACCACCCAGAACGCACCGGTAAAAATGTGGACCAAAGGCGTACCGGTAGAAGACGATGCCCGTCAGCAACTGATCAATACGGCGAAAATGCCGTTTATTTTCAAACATATTGCCGTCATGCCGGATGTGCATTTGGGGAAAGGATCGACCATCGGTAGCGTGATCCCGACGAAAGGGGCGATTATTCCGGCGGCGGTGGGCGTGGATATCGGTTGTGGAATGAACGCGCTGCGTACCAGCTTAACGGCGGCCGATCTGCCGGAAAATCTGGCGGAACTGCGTAGCGCCATAGAGGCCGCTGTGCCTCACGGGCGTACCACCGGACGCGGGCGTCGCGATGTGGGCGCATGGGGAAACCCGCCCGCCAATGTTGATGAAAAATGGGCGCAACTGGAAGCGGGATATCAGTGGCTAACGCAAAAATATCCGCGCTTTTTGAATACCAATAACTATAAGCACTTGGGAACGTTGGGAACCGGTAACCACTTTATTGAGATCTGTCTGGATGAAACCGATCGGGTATGGATCATGCTGCACTCCGGTTCGCGCGGGATCGGTAACGCCATCGGCACCTATTTTATCGGCCTGGCGCAGCAAGAAATGCAAGAGCAGTTAGAAACGCTGCCGTCCCGCGATCTGGCGTATTTTAATGAAGGAAGCGAATATTTTGACGATTACCTGAAAGCGGTACACTGGGCGCAGCAATTCGCCAGCCTGAACCGCGAGGCGATGATGGAAAACGCGCTGGCGGCGCTCCAGCGCTGCGTGGAAAAACCGATCGCCCTCGATATGGATGAGATCAACTGCCACCATAACTATGTGCAAAAAGAGCAGCACTTTGGCGAAGAGATCTATGTGACGCGTAAAGGGGCGGTTTCGGCGCGGCGCGGTGAGTTCGGTATCATTCCCGGTTCGATGGGAGCGAAAAGCTTTATCGTGCGCGGGCTGGGTAACGAAGAGTCGTTCTGTTCGTGCAGCCACGGCGCCGGACGTGTGATGAGCCGAACGAAAGCGAAGAAACTGTTTAGCGTTGACGATCAGATTCGCGCCACCGCGCACGTCGAATGCCGTAAAGATGCGGACGTGATCGACGAGATCCCAATGGCGTATAAAGATATTGATGCGGTGATGGCGGCGCAGTCTGACCTGGTGGAAATCATGTACACCCTGCGGCAGGTGGTGTGCGTTAAAGGATAGAAAATGGTAAGGATCATCGCGCTGGATGGCGCACAGGGAGAGGGCGGCGGGCAGATTTTGCGTTCGGCGCTGAGTTTATCAATGATAACCGGCCAGCCGTTTGAAATGAGCGGCATCCGCGCCGGGCGCGCCAAACCGGGGCTGCTGCGCCAGCATTTAACGGCGGTGCGGGCGGCGACGGAAATCTGCGGCGCGCAGGTGAACGGCGACGAGCTGGGCTCGCAACAGTTGCGTTTTACGCCGGGGCCGATTCGCGGCGGCGAGTACCGTTTCGCGATTGGCAGCGCGGGCAGTTGTATGCTGGTGCTGCAAACCGTCCTGCCCGCGCTGTGGTTTGCCGATGGTTCATCCCGCGTGGAGGTTCACGGCGGGACGCATAATCAGGCCGCGCCCAGCGCCGATTTTATCTGCCGCGTCTGGGAGCCGCTGTTGGCGAGGATGGGCATCAGCCAGCGCACCACGCTGATAAAACACGGCTTTTATCCGGCAGGCGGCGGCGCGGCGGCAACGGTCGTCGAACCGGCGGCTTCTTTACGCGGGCTAACGCTGATATCGCGCGGCGAGACGCTGCGCACCACCGCCGAAGCTTTGCTGGCGGCGGTTCCTTACCACGTTGGCGAACGTGAAGTCGCAACGCTGGAGGCCCACTTCCCGCTGGCGGAGAAAAACGTCGTTGCGCTGGAAGGCGGCTGCGGGCCGGGCAATGCGCTGTCGCTGATGATTCAAAGCGAACAACTGACCGAACTGTTCGCCGCGTTCGGCGTAAAAGGCACCAGCGCGGAAGCGGTAGCTAATCAGGTTGCGCATGAAGCGCGGCGCTATCTCGCAAGCCCGGCGGCGGTGGGAGAGCATCTGGCCGACCAGCTGATTTTACCGCTGGCGCTGGCGGGCGAAGGCGCGTTTACCGTGGCGCGGGCTTCCGCTCACTTGCTTACCAATATTGCGGTGGTGGAACGGTTTTTGCCGGTCAGATTTTCCTGTGAATTAACCGAAAGTGGCTATCTTGTCCGGGTAAGCGACTAAGAGCCTATCCCACCAGGCGTTATTGGCGCAGCCAGTTTGGACACGGACAGCGCGCAAAAACCGGAGCGTACACGTAGTACGTGAGGATTTTGAGCACTGCCCAGGACCAGAATGGCAAGTAAAATAGCCCTAATGGGATAGGCTCTAAGTCATCTTTACGAGCATTGCAAGGCAAACATCCAGGCCCTGTTTGTATGTGTGTCTCAGTTGAGCTACAATTTGAACTGTATAGAGACACAGTACAGGAGACTAATCGATGGCTGCAAATGCGCTTGTTCGTGCCCGTATCGACGAAACGCTGAAGAATCAGGCGGCAGATGTTTTAGCTGAAATGGGGTTAACCATTTCTGATTTGATGCGGATTACACTGACTAAAGTTGCGCGTGAAAAGGCATTGCCTTTTGATTTGCGCATACCCAATGAGTTAACGTCCCGAACGATAGAAAATAGCGAAGCTGGCGTTGATATTCATAAAGCCAAAGATGCTGATGATTTGTTTGACCAGTTAGGGATCTGACTATGGGGCAAAGGGAAATTGAATATTCGGGACAGTTCCAGAAAGATGTAAAACGGGCACAAAAGCGTCATAAGGATGTCGGCAAACTTAAAACACTTATGACGCTTCTGATTCACCACCCTTTTCCCCTTCCTGCCATTTATAAAGATCACCCGTTACAAGGTTCATATAGCGGATACCGGGATGCCCATATTGAGCCTGACTGGATTCTTATTTATAAGATAACGGATGAATGCCTGCGATTTGAACGAACAGGAACGCATGCCGATTTATTTTGAAGGCACCGTTTTTGCCCATATGTTAACCGGTGCTTTCAGGTTTTATGATTAAACAAATTTACACACCAGAGCGTTGCCTGTTTTGCCTCAAACCCCGTACCCCATCATCTTCAGCAACTGCTGCGCGTGCTGTACCGCGTCCTGACGGTGCGCGACGCCGAGTTTCTGGTAGAGGTTGCGGATATGCGTCTTAATGGTGGTTGCGGCCACCGCCAGTTCGCCGGCAATCTGTTCGTTGCTGTAACCGGAATAGATAAGCCCTAACACCTGCCATTCACGCTGGGTGAGCGGGCTGGTGCGAATAAGCTCCGGGACATCCGGATGGTTAAGCAGGCGCTCGACGAAGCCCTCGTCAAAATGGGCGAATTTATGCCGGTGATGTTGGTTAATCTCTCGCAGGATGCGCTGCGCGCGATGCTGCTCCATCTCCGGCAGCGTATTGAGCTGGATAAGCTGACGCAATTGTTGCGCCATGGCTTCGCCTTCAATCACAAAATGGCTGATAAATCCGGTGCGGTTGGCAAGCTGTAAGGCATCAAGCAATACGCGCTGGGCGTCGTTTTTCCGCCCGGATTGCCAGTAAAGCTGATTGAGTAACAGCAGATTGCGGTTTAAATCGCTCATTAAGCGCAGGCTACGGGCATTCTCATTTAACTCTTCCAGCACGATTTCCGCAGGCTCGAATTCGCCCAGCAGGATCTGCGCGCGGGCGATATTCCGCCATTGTCCTTGCAGAAAATGGTTATTGGCAAACGCCGGTTTGGGCGTATGGCGCAACCAGTTGGCGGCGGATTTTTTGTCGCCGGTTAACTGCCAGTAAATGACACGCACTTTATCGGCGTTAGAGATCCAGTCGCAGTGATAACGGCCATTGCCTAATAAGTTTTCCAGTCGGTTAAGCTGACTACGGGCATTATCCAGATCGCCGCGCGCCAGCGAGCACTGCACCAGTAACGTCAGGCACTGCAACTGTTGTTGCGGCTGGAAGGTGGACAGCACAGCGATACCGCTGCGCGCCGAGGCTTCCGCTTCGTCAAGGCGCGCCCACGCCCACAGCAATTGCGCGCGGATACGTACCAGAAACTCATGCATCGGCAGTTGTTCCAGATGTTGCTCTTTGATCAACTGGAAGGCTCTCTCCTGCGTTTCCCATGCGGCCTGCAGGAATCCCTGGGCGAACTGAATTTCGCTTTGTTGAATTAAGCTCCACAGCGCGTAATGCCAGACGTCATGATGGCGCGCCATTTGTTCAGTTTGCTGCATCAGCGATAAAGACTGGCTGAGATCGCCTTTACAGTGCAGCACTTCGCCGTGAACGGAGGTCGCGACAATGCGGCTATAAAACCAGGCGAGAGGAAGCTCATCCAGCGCCAGTTTCGCCAGCCGCTCTGCTTCTTCCGGATTGCCGTCGTTGATGGCGACCTGGGCGCGCAGCGCGTTAAATTCAGCATGTAGCGTGCCGTCCATGACCCCTTTGATCTCTTGCTCGGCGCGCGCCAGCAGCGTATTCACTTCGCTGTAGCGGTGTTGGCTTTGCATCAGCCAGGCCTGTAACAACACCAGCCGCGGATTTTCCAGCAGGCTTTCCCACGGCAGCGCTTTTAATGACTCTTCCAGCAGCGCCAGTTCACTGTGATTAAACAGCCCCCACGCATGGTTAAGCAGGATATCGCGTAGCATTTGCGCGTCACCCGCCGCCAGCGCATGATGTATAGCTTCGCTGGGAAAACCCTGTTCCATCCAGCTTTCCGCGGCCGCACGGTGGATCTCCGGCAGTTCCGCCGCCAGTTCCCACTGGCAACGCTGGCGCAGAAAGCTACCAAACAACGGGTGATAGCTAAACCATTCGCCTGTGTCGTCCATGCGTTGCAGGAATAACCCCTGACGCTCAATCTCCTCCAGCCGCATCTGGCCATTTTCTTCGCCGGTCACGCGCACGATCAACGCGTCATTCATTGAGCGTAAGATCGCGCTTTTAAGTAAGAAATGTCGGGTGCTGACATCCACATTATCCAGTACTTCGTCCACCAGATAATCAGAAAGGTGGCTGGCATTAATCCCGGCAAGACGGCGGGCGGAGTGATGCGCAGAGGTATGGTTCTGGCGCGCGGAGAGGGCGATCAACTGTAGCGCAGTGGCCCAACCGGCCACATCATCGCACATGCGGCTGCTCTCAGCGGCTTCAATGGGCGACGAAAGACGACGGTCAAAAAATTGCTTTGCTTCCTGATGGTTAAAAGCCAACTGCTGGCTACCGATTTCCAACAGCTGATCGCGCACGCGCAGGTTAGCGATGCCCAGTTGCGGTAAATTACGCGATAACACCACCAGGGTGAAATTTTCCGGCTGATGCCGTAAGAAAAAGCGCATCGCGTCGTGAATCACCGGATTGGTAATCAAATGGTAGTCGTCAATCACCAGATAAAGCGGGCGATGCCACTGCGCCAGTTCAATAAAGAGCTGTGCGAAGAGGGACGTCAGGCTGGCGTACTGACGTTTTTGCGCCATCGCTTCGCTGGTAGTGCAGTGTCCGCCGGTGGCCTGCTGGATAGCGGCAATTAAGTAACTGGCGAATCGCTCTTGCTGGTTATCGCCTTCGTCGAGAGAGTACCAGCCTAATTCATTTTTGCCCGCCGCCCACTGTGAGACAAGCGTGGTTTTCCCATAGCCAGCAGGACTGGTTACCAGGGCGAGCCTGAAATTGTTCGCGCCGGAAAGTTTAGCCAACAGCCGCTCACGAACCACGGTATGGTCGAGACGAACCGGACGACTTAATTTAGACGGAATCAACATAGCAATCACTTCACTGTGGGAAATGGGGGGAACTGCGATTTTTTTTGCGCTTCGTAATTAATAGATATAAGGTCGGCCAGAAAGCATTTTAATGCAAGCTAAGCAGACTTTTTATGTGTCTGAATTTGCACTCTGTCACAATTCTAAATAACGGTATTAAAAAAGTATTCGGCGCGGTTGAAACGAGCGTCAGAGCTGGGCTGAGGTCATATTTTCGTTATTGTAAATAATGTCCTGGACATCATCCGGATTTAACACAATGGCGATACCAGGCGTTTAATTAATTATGTTTAGTGAGTGAATCTCCCGCCGCTGAATATTTCAGGTAAGAAACTATTTCGGCGTTCATATAATCTTTCGAAAATACCCCTTCGCGATTTACTGTTATTTCTGTTTATTCATTTGATTATGCGTAACACTGGGTGTCGTTGACAGGAATCGGCGCGTTTATACAGGGGTAAGTGGCGGCGATCACACTTTTATGCTCATCCCCGCTCCTCCTCCCTCCCTAATCATTGCCGGGAGGAGGAAGGTCAACATCGAGCCTGGCAAACTAGCGATAACGTTGTTTTATTACCCGAGGACGGATTTCCTATGTCACAGCCAACCTTCAATAAAGATCAATTCCAGGCCGCCCTGACGCGTCAGTGGCAGCGTTTCGGTTTACTGTCGGCGTCCGACATGATGCCTCGTCAGTGGTGGCAGGCCGTTAGCGGCGCGCTGGCGGAATTACTGAGCGCGCAACCGGTAGCGCAGCCGACGAAAGGCCAGCGTCATGTGAACTACATTTCGATGGAATTTTTGATTGGCCGCCTGACGGGAAATAACCTGTTAAATCTGGGATGGTACCAGGACGTTAGCGATGTACTGAAAGCGCACGATATTAATCTGACCGATCTGCTGGAAGAGGAAGTCGATCCGGCGCTCGGCAACGGTGGTTTGGGACGTCTGGCCGCCTGCTTCCTCGATTCGATGGCCACCGTCGGGCAGTCCGCTACGGGCTATGGTCTGAACTACCAGTATGGGCTGTTCCGTCAGTCATTTGTTGAAGGCAAGCAGATGGAAGCGCCGGATGACTGGCATCGCGGCAGCTATCCGTGGTTCCGCCACAACGAGGCGCTGGACGTCCAGGTTGGGATCGGCGGTAAAGTCACCAAAGAAGGGCGCTGGGAGCCAGGTTTTGTGATTACAGGCCAGGCCTGGGATCTGCCGGTGTTAGGCTATCGTAACGGCGTCGCGCAACCGCTGCGTTTGTGGCAGGCGACCCACGCGCATCCGTTTGATCTGACCAAATTCAACGACGGCGCTTTCCTGCGGGCGGAACAGCAGGGTATCGATGCGGAAAAACTGACGAAGGTGCTTTATCCCAACGATAACCACACGGCGGGCAAAAAACTGCGTCTGATGCAGCAATACTTCCAGTGCGCCTGCTCGGTAGCGGATATTCTGCGTCGCCATCATCTGGCCGGACGCAAACTGCATGAGCTGGCGGATTACGAGGTCATTCAGTTGAACGATACTCACCCGACCATCGCCATTCCGGAACTGCTGCGCGTGCTGATTGACGAGCACCAACTGAGCTGGGATGACGCCTGGGCTATCACCAGCAAAACCTTCGCCTACACCAACCACACCCTGATGCCGGAAGCGCTGGAGTGCTGGGATGAGAAGCTGGTGAAAGCGCTGCTGCCGCGTCATATGCAGATTATCAAGCAGATTAACGATCGCTTTAAGACGCTGGTCGATAACACCTGGCCTGGCGATAAGCAGGTATGGGCAAAACTGGCGGTGGTGCACGACCGTCAGGTACGCATGGCCAATATGTGCGTGGTCAGCGGCTTTGCGGTCAACGGTGTGGCGGCGCTGCACTCCGATCTGGTGGTGAAAGATCTGTTCCCGGAATATCACCAGCTTTGGCCGAACAAATTCCACAATGTCACCAACGGCATTACGCCGCGTCGCTGGATCAAACAGTGCAATCCGCAGCTTGCGGCGTTGCTGGATAAAACGCTGAAAAAAGAGTGGGCTAACGATCTCGACCAGTTGATCAACCTCGAAAAATACGCTGACGACGCCACATTCCGTCAGCAGTATCGCGACATCAAGCGGGCGAACAAAGAACGGCTGGTGAAATTTATCCAGGCCCGTACCGGGATTGAGATTTCGAGCCATGCGATTTTTGATATTCAGATCAAACGTCTGCACGAGTACAAGCGTCAGCATCTGAATCTGTTGCATATTCTGGCGCTGTACAAAGAGATTCGCGAAAACCCGCAGGCTGACCGCGTACCGCGCGTATTCTTGTTTGGCGCGAAGGCGGCGCCGGGCTATTACCTGGCGAAGAACATCATTTTTGCTATCAATAAGGTTGCGGAAGCCATTAATAACGACCCGGCGGTGGGTGATAAGCTGAAGGTGGTTTTCCTGCCGGATTACTGCGTCTCGGCGGCGGAAATGCTCATTCCGGCGGCGGATATTTCCGAGCAAATTTCCACTGCCGGGAAAGAGGCGTCCGGCACCGGCAACATGAAACTGGCGCTGAATGGGGCGTTGACTGTGGGAACGCTGGACGGCGCTAACGTTGAAATCGCTGAGAAGGTGGGTGAAGAGAATATCTTTATCTTTGGCCATACTGTGGAAGAGGTCAAGGCGCTCAAAGCCAAAGGCTACGATCCGGTGAAATGGCGTAAAAAAGACAAAGTGCTGGATGCGGTGCTAAAAGAGCTGGAAAGCGGTCAATACAGCGATGGCGATAAACATGCCTTTGACCAGATGCTGCATAGCCTCGGCAAACAGGGGGGCGATCCGTACCTGGTCATGGCGGACTTCGCCGCTTATGTCGAGGCGCAAAAGCAGGTGGATGCGCTGTATCGCGACCAGGAAGCGTGGACGCGCGCCGCGATCCTCAATACCGCGCGCTGCGGTATGTTCAGTTCCGATCGCTCTATTCGCGATTATCAGGCCCGTATCTGGCAGGCAAAACGCTAAGGGAGCGCGATGGAAAATAAACGTCTCGATAGTGCCGCGCTGGCGGCGGGGATCAGCCCCAGTTACATCAATGCTCATGGCAAACCGCAGTCTATTGGCGCTGAAACCAAGAGACGTTTGCTGGCGGCGATGCACGGCACGACAACAGGACCACAGGCGGTCGTGCCGAATGTGAAGGTTTATACCGCGGGTAAAAAAATGGCGTTGCCGGTAGAGGGACGCGGTGAGTTTGCCTGGCTGCTGACTACGGAAGAGGGCGTGCATTACAAAGGGCGCGTGACGGGCGGTAAAAAACTTAACCTTCCGGCTACATTGCCGGAGGGCTACCACACCCTGACGTTGACCCTGGATGAACAGCGTACGCACTGCCGGATTATCGTCGCCCCGCCGCGATGCTATGAGCCGCAGGCGCTGCTGGAAGGGAAAAAACTGTGGGGGGCCTGCGTCCAGCTTTATACTCTGCGTTCAGAAAAAAACTGGGGTATTGGCGATTTCGGCGATTTGAAGTCGATGCTGGTCGACGTGGCGACACGCGGCGGCGCGTTTATCGGCCTGAACCCGATCCACGCGCTTTATCCGGCGAATCCGGAGAGCGCCAGTCCCTACAGCCCCTCGTCTCGTCGCTGGCTGAACGTGATATATATCGACGTCAACGCCGTCGAAGATTTCCGCCTGAGCGAAGAGGCGCAGGCATGGTGGCAAATGCCCGCCACACAGCAAAAGCTGCGACAGGCACGCGATGCGCAATGGGTGGATTACGCTACCGTTACCGCGCTGAAAATTACGGCGCTGCGGATGGCGTGGACGCGGTTTGCCGCTCGCGACGATGCGCAAATGGCGGAGTTTCGTCACTTTATCGCCCGCGAAGGCGAGAGCCTTTACTGGCAGGCGGCATTCGACGCGCTGCATGCGTATCAGGTAAAAGAGGATGAGCAGCGCTGGGGCTGGCCAGCCTGGCCGGAGGCGTACCAGTCGGTAGAGTCTTCCGCTGTAAAACAATTCTGTGAAGCGCACCGCGAAGAGGTGGAGTTTTACCTCTGGCTTCAGTGGCTGGCCTGGCGCCAATTCGCCGCCTGCTGGGATACCTGCCAGAGTTTTAAACTACCGATTGGTCTGTACCGCGATCTGGCGGTTGGCGTAGCGGAAGGCGGCGCGGAAACCTGGTGCGACCGGGAGCTGTACTGCCTGAAAGCATCTGTCGGCGCGCCGCCGGATATCCTCGGCCCGCTCGGTCAGAACTGGGGGCTGCCGCCAATGGACCCGCATATTATTGTCGCCCGGGCCTATGAGCCCTTTATCGACCTGCTGCGCGCCAATATGCAAAACTGCGGCGCGTTGCGCATTGACCATGTTATGTCGTTGCTGCGTCTGTGGTGGATACCGTATGGCGAAACAGCGGATCAGGGGGCTTACGTCCATTATCCGGTTGACGATCTGTTGGCTATTCTGGCGCTGGAGAGCCAACGTCACCGTTGTATGGTGATAGGCGAAGATCTGGGGACGGTGCCAGTTGAGATTGTCGGCAAGCTGCGCGATAGCGGGGTCTATTCTTATAAAGTGCTGTGGTTTGAAAATGACCTTGAGAAAAACTTCCGCGCGCCAGGCGCATATCCGCAACAATCGATGGCTGTCGCCTCGACGCACGATCTCCCCACGCTGCGCGGCTATTGGGAATGCGGTGACCTGACGTTGGGTAAAGCTCTGGGGCTTTATCCGGATGAAGTGATTCTGCGCGGGCTGTATGAGGATCGCGAGCGGGCGAAACAGGGGCTATTGGACGCGCTGCATAAATATGGCTGTCTGCCAAAACGCGCCGGGCATAAGGCATCGTTAATGTCGATGACGCCAACGCTAAATCGCGGGCTTCAGCGCTATATCGCCGACAGTAACAGCGGTCTGTTGGGGCTTCAGCCGGAAGACTGGCTGGATATGGCCGATCCGGTTAACGTACCGGGCACCAGCGATCAGTATAAAAACTGGCGGCGGAAATTGTCTGCATCTCTTGAGGCCATGTTTGCCGATGAGGGCGTAAACAAACTGATTAAGGATTTGGATAAGCGCCGAAAAGCGGCCGCGAAGAAGAAGTAATAAAGCCGGGGATTTCCCCGGCTTTATGATGGTGAGAGCACGTAGGCCTGATAAGCGCAGCGCCATCAGGCAATCCTGGCGCAAATTGCTGCCTTATCCGGCCTACAAGCCGCCTCGCTTAAACCACCATACCCAGTAGCAGACAGCCGATCAGGCCGCAGACGGAGATGATCGTTTCCAGCATCGACCAGGATTTAATGGTCTCGCCGATAGTCAAATTGAAATACTCTTTGAACAGCCAGAAGCCTGGGTCGTTGACGTGAGAGAAAATCACGCTCCCGGAACCGACCGCGATAACCATCAGTTCAGGGCTAACGCCGGTAGTGGCGATCAGCGGCGCCGCAATGCCGCCTGCGGTAATCGCCGCGACAGTCGCAGAGCCCAGCGCGATACGCAGCACCGCCGCGATAGACCACGCCATCAACAGCGGAGAGACATTGGTTTCATGCATCATTGAAGCGATGTATTTATCCACGCCGCTATCGACCAGCACCTGCTTGAACGCGCCGCCGCCGCCGATGATCAGCAGCATCATGGCGATAATTTTGATGGAAGAGACCAGCGTATCGTTAATCTGATCCATGGAACGCCCGCGGTTCAGGCCAAAGGTGAACATCGCAATCAGTACGGCAATTAACGTAGCCATTACCGGGTCGCCCAGGAACTCGGCAACGGGCAGGAAAGCGTGGCCTTTTGGCAGAATCATCTCGGCAATCGCACGCATCGCCATCAGAATAACCGGAACCAGCGACGTCCAGACGCTGACGCCAAAGCCCGGCATCTCTTCTTCCGTAAAAGTTTTCGCGCTGTACAGGCCTTCCGGGATCGGCTTATCGATGCCTTTCAGGAAACGGGCGTAAACCGGTCCGGCAAGGATCACGGTCGGGATCGCCAGAATCGTACCAAACAGCAGCGTCTTACCCATATCGGCATGGAAAATCGTGGCGATCGCGGTTGGACCCGGGTGCGGCGGCAGGAAGCCGTGTGTGACGGAGAGCGCCGCGGCCATCGGCACGCCGACGTACAGTAACGGGATATTCGCCGCTGCGGCAATGGTGAATACCAGCGGCAGCATCAGAACGAAGCCCACTTCATAGAACAGAGCGAAGCCGACGGTAAAGCCGGTTAACACTACGGCCCACTGAATATGCTTTTTACCAAATTTCGCGATCAGGGTAGTGGCGATACGTTGAGCGCCGCCGCAGTCGGCAAGCATTTTGCCCAGCATGGCGCCGAACCCCATAATCAGGGCCAGACTGCCAAGCGTACCGCCGACACCGGCTTTGATGGAGCCGATGACTTTATCCAGCGGCATTCCCTGCATCAACCCGACAGCGAGCGCTACCAGGACAAGGGCGATAAATCCGTTCATTTTGAAGCGGATCATCAGAAGAAGTAACAAGATAACACCGATAGCAACGATGACTAATGGCATGATTTACCTGGCCTTTACTTTGTTATGGGTAACGTCATTGTTTCGACGACAAATTCCTGTTGTTCCCGACGGGAACAGAGTCGCAATAGCACCAATACTGATTACCGTTGAAACGAATGAGCGTAGTCAGATGTTATATGGATGTTAGGTGCCCATAAGAATGATACGGGTAACATATGGGTGTTGAAAATGACCCTGGCAGGCAAAATTTAAATTATGAGACACAGGTCATGTTATCGGCGAAAGAAGAAGAACCATTGTTCTGAGATGTGGCTGATGGCGCAGAATGGCGGCGTAGACGCCTTATTCGGCCTACGGTGGGGCAGACAAGGCCCGACAGGCGCAAGCGCCATCGGGCATGGATGCGGGGAAAATCTTAGTAGTAGGAGTGCTCGCCGCGCTGGTGTTCGGTCAGATCGCGAACCCCTTTCAGTTCCGGGAATTCATTCAGCAACTGTTTCTCGATCCCTTCTTTCAGCGTGACGTCAACCATCGAGCAACCGTTACAACCGCCGCCAAACTGCAGAATTGCATAGCCTTCATCGGTAATTTCCATCAGCGAGACGCGACCGCCGTGGCCCGCCAACTGTGGGTTAATCTGCGATTGCAGAGCATATTCCACGCGCTCCATCAGCGGCGCGTCATCGGCCACTTTGCGCATCTTCGCGTTTGGCGCTTTCAATGTGAGTTGAGAACCTAGCTGGTCGGTCACGAAATCAATTTCCGCGTCTTCCAGATAGGGCGCGCTCAGCTCGTCGACATAAGCGGTCAACAGGTCAAATTTTAGTGCAGTATCGGTGGCTTCTACGGCGTCGGGCGGACAATAAGAAACGCCGCACTCTGCGTTAGGAGTGCCGGGATTAATGACAAATACGCGGATTTGCGTCCCTTCTTCCTGATTTGCCAGCAGTTTGGCAAAGTGCGCTTGTGCAGCATCGGAAATACGGATCATAGTAATGGCCTAATAGTTGACTATTTTAGTTGGTTATAATACGCCCATCATCGAGGCTCTACAAGGTTCGACACAGGCACCATACCTGGACAGTCGCTGCGCCGTTGCGCAAAAGCAGTTGCGCGATTTCCGCGACGGTACTTCCGGTAGTGACGACATCATCCACAATAACCATATGGAGACCCTGTACCGGCAATTCAAGGCGAAACGCGTTTTTCAAATTGCGCTTACGTAACCTGGCACTGAGATGATGTTGTGTTGCGGTCGCCCGTACCCGCGTGATGGTCTGGCTGTCCCACGCGCAGCCAAGCCAGCGCGCTAACGGTTGACATAACAGATCGCTTTGGTTAAATCCCCGCCGCCAGTGTCGGCGCGACCAGAGCGGAACGCTGACGATTCTGTCGGGAAGCTGCAAGCCAGTGCTGCGGCGCGCCATGAGTACTTCCTGCAACAGTAGACGCGCCAGAGCGGCGGCAATTTCGCTGCGGCGGGTAAATTTAAGCTGATGCACCAGTAAACTCAAGGGCGGCGTATAGTCACTGACGCTCACCAGACGCTGCCAGGGCGGAGGTTTTTGCAGGCAGCGACCGCAGGGGAGCGAAGGATGCGCGGCAGGTAATCCGCATTGCGGACACAGACTGACGCGCTGGCGGACGGCGCGCGCGCATACGGAACAAATCCCCCAGTGGCTTAACGCCAGCGGCATTCGGCATAGCCAGCATAATCCCGGTACTGTTAGCATAGGTGCATCCTTGTTAGACAAAAGAGAACAGTAACTGATGAATGACATCTGGTGGCAGACCTACGGCGAGGGAAATTGTCATCTTGTGCTGCTGCACGGATGGGGATTGAACGCGGAGGTATGGCATTGCATTCGCGAGGAACTCGGCTCGCATTTTACGCTGCATCTGGTCGACTTGCCGGGCTATGGCCGTAGTTCGGGGTTTGGCGCTATGACGTTTGAAGAGATGACGGCGCAGGTAGCGAAAAACGCGCCGGACCAGGCTATCTGGCTTGGCTGGAGCCTGGGTGGCCTGGTGGCGAGTCAGATGGCGCTCACCCACCCTGAACGCGTTCAGGCGCTGGTGACAGTCGCCTCTTCGCCATGCTTTAGCGCGCGTGAGGGGTGGCCGGGAATAAAACCGGAAATCCTCGGCGGATTCCAGCAGCAGCTTAGCGACGATTTTCAGCGCACGGTGGAGCGTTTTCTGGCGCTGCAAACGTTAGGGACGGAGACTGCGCGTCAGGATGCCCGCACCTTAAAAAGCGTGGTGTTGGCGCAGCCTATGCCGGATGTAGACGTGCTCAATGGCGGACTGGAAATCTTAAAAACGGTCGATCTACGAGAAGCGCTTAAAAATGTGAACATGCCGTTTTTGCGTTTGTATGGTTATCTGGACGGTCTGGTGCCGCGTAAAATCGTGCCTTTGCTCGATACGTTATGGCCGCACAGTACATCACAGATAATGGCGAAGGCGGCCCATGCGCCGTTTATCTCGCATCCGGCGGCGTTTTGTCAGGCGCTGATGACGCTAAAATCATCGCTGTAACCAGGGCATTGCCGGGCCCGGACCATTCTGCAAGGTTAATGGCTTTCAGACGCCAGATCGGCAGGCGCCAGCCCGGTAACCCTAAGCACGGTATCGCGATCGAAACCATCGTTTAGCATGGAGCGGGCAATGCGCAATGCGGCGAGCCGTTGGCCTTCCTGCTTGCCTTGCTGTAGCCCTTTCTGTAACCCGTTACGATGCCCTTCCTGACGTAATCTTTCTGCGATAGTCATGATCCTCTCCTTATGCTGTGGGATACGCATAGCCACCTGGCGGATAAACGTATTGAAGCGCGCGGCGTCGCCAGTGTGCATCATGTAATTAAACAGACTTTGAAGCTGGGTGTCATTAGCGTATCCCTTAACCAGCAGGGCGACCAGCTGTTCGACAAGCCCCATCAGATCACGCTAGCGGATGTGTTTTTGTATGAGTTCCAGCAGCGCGACCCGTCGGTGCCGCATAATCTCGTCATCCGGCACGACCGTAATATCGACCAGAGGAAAGGCGGTGGCGTATAGCTTACGCGCCATCACCGGGTCGGCAAATTCATCCAGCCAGCATAATGAGAACGGATACGGGCTGCGGTTTCCGTGATAAAACAGCATTGGCACCACTAACGGCAACGTCTTATGCCCGGCCTCCAGGTGCCGTTGCATTGCAGCCATTGCGTAACGCATCAGCCGAAATGCCATATGCGCGTCCGGCGTACTCTGATGTTCAATAACCACGTAAATGTAACCTTCACCTTCACTCGTTTCCAACGACCACAGAATATCGGAATAATGGGGGCGTAAATCCTCTTCAATAAAGCTACCGGACTCCAGCCGTAACGTATTCAGATTACAGATTTGACGTAATGTCGTCGGGAGATGAATTTCCAAAAAATCCCGTGCAGTATCGGGGTGGCATAGAAACTGTTTGAATACCGCGTCATGCGGCGTGGATGTTGTTGAGGTCGCCATATCGATCCGTCATCGGTGAAGTTCAATGGCGTGACACTACGCGCAGACCGGGCTGATTGCAGTAGAGGATTAGTGCGCTTGCGAGGCGCGTGGGGAGATAAATGCGCACGGCGGTAACGCTTTCATCTTTGTGGAAGGCATGACGCAAAATTGCCCGGCAGCGTGACGCGTACCGGGCAACATAACGCGGGATAAAGGCCGGATAAGACGCGTTATGTCGCTACCCGGCGAAGGTTAACGCAAGGCCCACCATTCGCGCAGGCAGGCTTTACCTTCCGGACAACTTTTACAGCTGCCTGAAAGGCAGCCGTCCGCTTCTTCCGGGATACGTACCGCTTTACCCATGATCTCCAGTTGATTCAGCATGGCGTCGATCATGGGCTGCGGAGCGTGCAGCGTATGGCTGATCTGCGTTGCCTCCATACGCCCCCGTAGCGCCAGTAGATCGCGAACCTGTATCAATGAAGCCATTTTTTACATCCCTTAGTGACAATTGCCCGCAGTGCCCGAACAACAGGAACTGACGTTTTTGCGGGTTGCCAGCAGTTCAATGTCTACACGGCTGCGGGCGCGGCGCAACAGGCTTAACACCACAACGTTAAAGACGATCACTGCCAGAATACAGATCAGGCTGTATGTCGGGTGTTGACTGAAGCTGGTAACCTGGTAGAACAGCGTGGCGAGCGAATAGGCGATATTCAGTCCCCACAGGATGGAGAAGCCCATCCAGCCGCGGCTGGACTCGCGGGCGATAGCGCCCATTACCGAGATACACGGTACGTAAAGCAGGACGAAAATCAGGTAACTGTACGCCGCCGCGGCGCTGCCGAATTTTTGATCCATCACGCCCATCGCGCCGGTCGCCATTTCGCCGTCGCCTTTACTCGCTTCGATCGGGTTAGCCAGTACGCTCAGGCTAAAGGTGTCTTTCAGGCTTTGCCAGGTATCGTCAACCGCGCCCAGCAGTTCATCGCCGAGGTGGAAGTCGGCAGGATTAAACGCTTCGTCCTGAATATTTTCGGCGGTATAGAGCGTGTTCAGCGTACCGACGACAACTTCTTTCGCCATGGCACCCGTAAACAGACCTACGGTCGCTTGCCAGTTATCCTCATGGACGCCGATCGGTTTAAAGACTGGCGTGATGACGCGGCTTACGGAGGCGAGGGCGGAGTCATTAATGTTATCGACGATTTTGCCGCTCAGCGAGAAACTGTTAAACGCGCTCAGGAAAATACTCACGATGATAATGACTTTACCGGCACGTAGTACAAAACCTTTCAGGCGTTGCCAGGTCTGGATGATCAGGCTCTTGATATGCGGGACGTGGTAAACCGGCAGCTCCATCACAAACGGAGAAGCTTCGCCGCGCATAATGGTATGCTTCAGCATCAGGCCGGTTAATACCGCCATGACAATACCCAGCACGTACAGCGAGAAGACCGCCAGCGCGCCGTTTTGCCCGAAGAAGGCGGCGGCAAAGACGGCGAAAATCGCCAGGCGCGCGCCACAGGACATAAACGGCGCCATCATGATGGTCATCAGGCGTTCGCGCGGAGCGTCAAGCGTGCGGGCGCCCATCACGGAAGGTACGTTACAGCCGAAGCCGACAATCAGCGGCACGAAGGATTTACCCGGTAGTCCCAGCGCCTGCATCAGGCGATCCATGACGAAGGCCGCGCGCGCCATATAACCGGAGTCTTCAAGGAAGGAGAGGAACAGGTACATCATCCCGATTTGCGGCACCAGCGGCAGGACGGTATTGATCCCGCCGCCAAGACCTTGCGCCAGGAAGATGGTTAACCAATCCGGGAAGTGCAGCGTGTAGCCAATCCATTGAATGCCATGAATAAAGATGGCGACGGAACCGGCATCAAACAGGGGTTGCAACGCGCCGCCGATGTTAATGGCGAGCAGGAACATCAGGTACATCACGAACAAAAAAATCGGTAAGCCGAGGAATCGATTCAGAATAATTTTATCGACCGCCCTAGTGAAGCGGCTGGGTTCGGCTGTCAGGGTATTGCTGACCACGTCGCAAATAGCGGCGATACACTGATAACGGGCGTCGGCGATATGCAGCGCCGGGTCGTCCATTTCGTCCTTCAGACGGGCCAGGGAGGTGTCCAGGTTTTGCGCCGCCTCGCCTGCGTAAGCCCGGCTGTAGATATCGCCCTCCAGCATTTGCAGACCCAGCCAGCGGCGCTGTTGTAAAGGCATCTCCTGGGCCATCGCGTCGGCCAGGAAACCTGCTTCGCGCAGCAGCGGCTGGGCATAATGCACCAGTTCGACGTTGTCGTTAGCGTTGTGACGGTCAATGGCCAGTTTCAGCGCCTCGATACCGCGACCGCGAGTCGATACCAGCGGTACGACAGGGCAACCCAGACGCGTGGACAGAGCGTCGACATCAATACGAACCTGCTGTTTTTCGGCGATATCCAGCATGTTGAGCGCGACAATACAGGGGATACCCAGCTCCAGCAGTTGCAGCGTCAAATAGAGGTTGCGCTCCAGATTGGAGGCGTCTACAACGTTTATCAACAGGTCGGCGTCGCCGCTCAGGATGTAGTGGCAGGCGATCTGTTCGTCGAGAGAGGTTTGTGACGAGATGGTCGTCAGAGAATAGGTGCCGGGTAAATCTACCAGCGTGACCTGGTGGTCAGTTGTCGCGAACTGGCCCTCTTTACGCTCGACGGTGACGCCCGCCCAGTTCCCCACGCGCTGACGCGCGCCGGTGAGTTGGTTAAATAAGGTGGTCTTGCCGGAATTAGGATTACCAATTAAACCAATGGTTAATTTTTTCATTTTTATAGACTCACTGTATTAACAGGAAACCGCTTCCACTTCTATTAACGCCAAATCCTTTTTACGCAAAACCAGACTCACGCGTCGTGTTTCGATATGGATCGGATCGCCTAAGGGCGCGACGCGGACAACATTAAATGAAGAGCCGGGCAACATGCCGAGCGAAAGCAGTTTTTGACGATACGCCGGGCTGATTTCACGCGCAAAGCCGGTGATTTTCCACGCAGTGTCAGGAGTGAATTGCATACGACCTACTTGTTTCTTACTAACTGGATGTATACCTCATGCGGCGCTCAGGGGGGCGGCAGGAGACCCGATGTTTAGCCAACGAAGGAAAGAGTAAATAATCAACAACACAATGATAATGAGAATGGTTTCTATCTTCAACGATTAAAATGTGACGGAATGTACAAATAAGCGATAATTTGCGCCGATGTTGATATGGCTCAACATTTATTTGTCTTTTTGCAAATACCCCTGATGTGCAAATATTCACCGTTTTTAATGTTTAATTAAGGTTTCATCTGTTAATAAAGTGATAATTAATAGTGCGGATAGCAGAAGAAAATTAATTAACAGATTCTAATGGGTAAGATTTAATTGTTAATTAAAAAAGAAAGGGTTGGACGTATTGCAAAATCGCAGGCCGGATAAGAAGTAACCCGGCCTGCGTATTACCCGATTAGCGTTTTTTTCCCATTGCGGCTGCCAGCGCGTCCATCATGGCGCTGTTACCGGCTGGCTGGGCGTCACGACCGCGCGGTTTCGCCGCTTTTGATGCCGGGCGGTTGCCCTGAGCGCGATCGGCGCCGCCGCCGCGGCGAGCGGCGGTTTCGCCGGGCTGTTCGTCCAGACGCATCGTCAGCGCGATACGCTTACGTTGCAGATCCACTTCCAGCACTTTCACCTTCACAATATCGCCCGCTTTCACCACGGTGTGTGGATCTTCAACGAACTTATTCGAGAGCGAGGAGATATGCACCAGGCCATCCTGATGAACGCCGATATCGACAAACGCGCCGAAGTTAGTGACGTTAGTGACCGCCCCTTCCAGAATCATCCCCGGCAGCAGGTCGTTCATGGTTTCAACGCCATCGGCGAATTGCGCGGTTTTAAATTCAGGACGCGGGTCGCGGCCCGGTTTTTCCAGCTCTTTGATGATATCGCTCACGGTCGGCACGCCGAATTTATCGTCGGTAAAATCAGCGGCCTTGAGGTGACGCAATTCGTTGCTGTTGCCCATCAGATCTTTTAGCGCTTGCTGCGTCGCCGCAAGAATGCGTTCGACAACCGGATAGGCTTCCGGGTGGACGGTGGACGCATCCAGTGGGTTATCGCCGTGGTTAATACGCAGGAAGCCCGCGCACTGCTCAAACGCTTTCGGCCCCAGACGGCTCACCTTCAACAGTTGCTGGCGGTTCTGAAACTGACCGTTCTCATCGCGCCAGGCGACGATGTTTTGCGCCATCATGCGCGTTAAGCCCGCGACGCGGGTCAGCAGCGGCACGGAGGCGGTATTCAAATCGACGCCGACGGCGTTTACGCAGTCTTCGACCACCGCATCCAGTTTACGGGCCAACTGGGTCTGGCTGACATCGTGTTGATATTGGCCGACGCCGATCGATTTCGGATCGATTTTCACCAGTTCCGCCAGCGGATCCTGCAGACGACGCGCGATAGAGACCGCGCCGCGCAGGGAGACATCGAGATCCGGAAACTCCTGCGCCGCCAGCTCAGAAGCGGAATACACGGACGCCCCCGCTTCGCTGACGATCACTTTCTGCGCCGTCACGTTCGGGAACTGTTTTTGTACGTCGAGATAGAAGCGTTCGGTTTCACGCGAGGCCGTACCGTTGCCAATCGCGACCAGTTCGACATGGTATTTTTCGCACAGCGCGGCGATCACGGTAGCCGCTTTAGCCGCCTGACCGGTATGCGGATAAATGGTATCCGTCGCCACCAGCTTGCCGGTGCCGTCAACGACAGCGACTTTTACGCCGGTACGCAGGCCAGGATCAAGGCCCATTGTGGCGCGTAGGCCAGCGGGGGCTGCCATCAGCAGGTCGTGCAGGTTACGGGCAAACACGTTAATCGCTTCATCTTCCGCACGTTCGCGCACGGTGCCCATCAGTTCGGTTTCGAGGTGCATTAAGACTTTGATACGCCACGTCCAGCTCACTACGCCTTTGCGCCAGCTATCCGCCGGGGCGTTATTTAGCCGCAGGCCGAGATGGTCCATGATGATTTGCTCGCAGTAGCTTTCTTTCGGCGGCTCATCAAACTGTGGGTCGGCATTGAGCGAAAGTTGCAGAATGCCTTCGTTACGACCACGGAACATGGCCAGCGCACGGTGAGACGGGACGTTAGCAATGGGCTCATGATGGTCGAAATAGTCGCGGAATTTTGCCCCTTCTTCCTCTTTGCCGTTCACGACCGTGGCGACCAGATGGGCGTTCTTCCACAGGTAATCACGCACTTTCGCCAGCAATGCGGCGTCTTCGGCAAAGCGCTCCATCAGAATGTAGCGTGCGCCGTCGAGCGCGGCTTTCGTGTCCGCCACGCCTTTGTCGCCATCAATGTACTTTGCCGCTTCCACGTCAGGATCGTGGGACGGTTCGTTCCAGAGCAGATCGGCCAGCGGCTCAAGGCCGGCTTCAATGGCGATTTGTCCACGGGTGCGGCGTTTAGGTTTATAGGGCAGGTAGAGGTCTTCGAGCTCGGTCTTACTTAACGTAGCGTTGATGGCGCCAGCCAGCTCATCGGTCAGTTTGCCTTGTTCGGAAATGGACTTGAGAATGGCCTGACGCCTGTCTTCCAGCTCACGCAGATAGCCCAGACGCGTTTCCAGGTTACGCAACTGCGTGTCATCCAGACCGCCGGTGATTTCTTTACGATAACGTGCGATAAACGGCACGGTGTTCCCTTCGTCAAGCAGGCGAACGGCAGCTTCAACCTGCCCGGCATTTGCCTGGATTTCACCCGCAATAATGCGGCAGAAAGAATCATTCATCATGGGTTAGCTTCGTCTTCAGGATAAAAATCAGGGGATAGTTATACGGATTGGCTGGCAAAAATGCCAGCCATCAGCGGGGGCTTAGGATTCTTCTTGTCTTATTTGACGTATTCGATCGCATTGACGTACCAGTTTGCTTCGCCGACAGGGGTGTTGACCACCGCCAGATCGCCCACTTCTTTTTTCAGTAGCGCCCGCGCCATCGGCGAGTCGATAGAGATGTAATCCTTACGTCCGAAAATTTCATCGTAGCCGACAATGCGGAACTTCAGCGTATCGCCGTCATCATTTTCGATTTCCACCCAGGCGCCGAAGAAGACTTTGCCCTCCTGCTGCGGGGAATAATCCACGATTTTGAGATTTTCCATGCATTTGGTCAGATATCTGACGCGTCTGTCGATCTCACGCAGGCGCTTTTTATTATACTGATAGTCGGCATTCTCGCTGCGGTCGCCCAGACTCGCAGCCCAGGTCACTTTTTTGGTGACCTCCGGGCGCTCTTCACGCCAGAGATAATTGAGCTCTTGTTTGAGTGTTTCGTACCCTTCGCGGGTGATCAGGGGCGTTTTCATCTCGTTGATTTACCTTTGCTGTCGATATTGCGCACACGGGGTATAACGTGATCGTCCCGACAGAATAAATAATGGGGTTGCCGATTAATTGTATATTTAAGCTGCTGTTAAATATGCTTTGTAACAATTTAGCCTGAAATTCATACCAGAATTTGCTGGTGACTCACGTGAGCTTTTTTAAGAATACACACTTACATTTGTTGCGAACCTTTGGGAGTACAGACAATGCAAGAGAATTATAAGATTCTGGTGGTTGATGACGATATGCGTCTGCGGGCGCTACTGGAACGTTATCTGACCGAGCAGGGCTTCCAGGTTCGAAGCGTCGCTAACGCCGAGCAGATGGATCGTCTGCTGACCCGTGAATCTTTCCATCTCATGGTACTGGATTTAATGCTGCCAGGTGAAGATGGTCTGTCGATTTGTCGTCGCCTGCGTAGTCAAAGTAATCCAATGCCGATCATTATGGTCACGGCGAAGGGTGAAGAGGTTGACCGTATCGTCGGGCTGGAAATCGGCGCCGATGACTACATTCCTAAACCGTTTAACCCGCGCGAGCTGTTGGCGCGTATCCGTGCCGTGTTACGTCGTCAGGCAAACGAACTGCCCGGCGCGCCGTCGCAGGAAGAGGCCGTTATCGCGTTCGGTAAGTTTAAACTGAACCTCGGTACGCGCGAGATGTTCCGTGAAGATGAACCGATGCCGCTGACCAGCGGGGAGTTTGCGGTACTGAAAGCGTTAGTCAGCCATCCGCGCGAGCCGCTCTCTCGCGATAAGCTGATGAATCTGGCCCGTGGCCGCGAGTATTCCGCGATGGAACGCTCCATCGACGTCCAGATCTCCCGCCTGCGCCGTATGGTGGAAGAAGATCCGGCGCATCCGCGTTATATTCAAACCGTATGGGGCCTGGGCTACGTCTTCGTACCGGACGGTTCTAAAGCATGAGGCGAATGCGCTTCTCGCCGCGAAGTTCATTTGCCCGCACGCTGTTGCTCATCGTCACCTTGCTGTTCGTCAGCCTGGTGACGACCTACCTGGTGGTGCTGAACTTCGCGATTTTGCCGAGCCTCCAGCAGTTTAATAAGGTTCTGGCTTACGAAGTCCGTATGCTGATGACCGATAAGCTGCAACTGGAGGACGGCACGCAGTTAGTCGTGCCGCCTGCGTTTCGCCGGGAAATCTATCGCGAGCTGGGGATCTCTCTCTACACCAACGAAGCCGCTGAAGAGGCCGGGCTGCGTTGGGCGCAACACTACGAATTCTTAAGCCACCAGATGGCGCAGCAATTAGGCGGCCCGACGGAAGTGCGGGTTGAGGTCAACAAAAGCTCGCCCGTCGTGTGGCTCAAAACCTGGCTGTCGCCCAATATCTGGGTGCGCGTGCCGCTGACTGAAATTCATCAGGGCGATTTTTCTCCGCTTTTCCGTTACACGCTGGCGATCATGCTCCTGGCGATAGGCGGCGCGTGGCTGTTTATTCGTATACAGAATCGACCGTTAGTGGATCTTGAACATGCCGCTTTGCAGGTAGGGAAGGGAATTATTCCGCCGCCGCTGCGTGAATATGGCGCCTCTGAGGTGCGCTCTGTGACCCGGGCGTTTAACCATATGGCAGCCGGCGTGAAACAATTGGCCGATGACCGTACGCTATTGATGGCGGGCGTCAGCCACGACTTGCGCACGCCGCTGACCCGTATTCGTCTGGCGACGGAGATGATGGGCGAGGACGACGGTTATCTCGCGGAGTCGATCAATAAAGACATCGAAGAGTGTAACGCCATTATCGAACAGTTTATTGACTATCTGCGTACCGGTCAGGAAATGCCAATGGAGATGGCGGATCTCAATTCCGTGCTGGGCGAGGTGATTGCGGCGGAAAGCGGCTATGAGCGTGAGATTAACACTGCGCTTCAGGCAGGCAGTATCCAGGTGAAAATGCACCCGCTCTCGATTAAGCGCGCGGTGGCGAATATGGTGGTCAATGCTGCCCGTTATGGCAACGGTTGGATTAAGGTCAGCAGCGGCGCCGAGTCGCATCGCGCCTGGTTCCAGGTAGAAGATGACGGGCCGGGCATTAAGCCGGAGCAGCGTAAACATCTGTTCCAGCCTTTTGTGCGCGGCGACAGCGCCCGTAGCACCAGCGGCACAGGGCTGGGGCTGGCGATTGTGCAGCGTATTATCGATAACCATAACGGGATGCTGGAGATTGGCACCAGCGAGCGTGGCGGATTGTCGATTCGCGCCTGGCTACCGGTTCCTGTGGCTCGCGTCCAGGGGACGACAAAAGAGGCATAAGAAAGGGAGGTATTACCCTCCCTTTCTTCTTAACGCCGGATGACGCCGTTCAAAGCCGCCATCCGGCCTGTTCCTTACAGCTTCGGTCCGGCGCTAACCAGCGCTTCGCCTGCCGGGGTATCCGTATACTTCTCGAAGTTCTCAATGAACAGTTTCGCCAGCGCGGTGGCTTTTTCCTGCCATTGTTCCGGCGACGCGTAGGTGTTACGCGGGTCGAGGATGTGGGTATCCACGCCTGGCAGTTCAGTCGGGATCGCCAGATCGAACAGCGGCAGACGGAAGGTTTCCGCGTTATCAAGAGAACCGTTCAGAATGGCGTCGATAATCGCGCGCGTATCTTTGATGGAGATACGTTTGCCGGTGCCATTCCAGCCGGTGTTAACCAGATAAGCCTGCGCGCCTGCTGCCTGCATACGTTTTACCAGCACTTCAGCATACTGCGTCGGGTGCAGCGTCAGGAACGCGGCGCCGAAGCAGGCGGAGAAGGTGGGGGTCGGTTCGGTGACGCCGCGTTCGGTGCCGGCCAGTTTAGCGGTGAAACCCGACAGGAAGTGGTACTGCGTCTGGTTAGCGGTTAAACGGGAAACCGGCGGCAACACGCCGAAAGCATCCGCCGTCAGGAAGATAACCTTGGTGGCGTGACCTGCTTTGGATACGGGCTTAACGATGTTATCGATATGATAGATCGGGTAAGAGACGCGGGTGTTTTCGGTTTTGGAACCATCGTCGAAATCTACGGTGCCGTCTTCGCGCACGGTGACGTTTTCCAGTAGCGCATCACGGCGAATCGCATGATAAATTTCTGGCTCCGCTTCTTTCGACAGTTTGATGGTTTTGGCGTAGCAGCCGCCTTCAAAGTTGAACACGCCGTCGTCATCCCAACCGTGCTCATCATCGCCAATCAGACGACGTTTCGGGTCGGTGGACAGAGTGGTTTTTCCGGTACCGGAAAGGCCGAAGAAGACCGCGACATCGCCTTTTTCACCCACGTTGGCGGAACAGTGCATTGAGGCGATACCTTTGAGCGGCAGCAGGTAGTTCATTACCGAGAACATCCCTTTTTTCATTTCGCCGCCGTACCAGGTGCCGCCAATAAGCTGAATACGTTCAGTCAGGTTGAACGCCACGAAGTTTTCCGAGTTCAGCCCTTGCTCTTTCCACTGCGGGTTGGTGCACTTCGCGCCGTTCATGACAATAAAGTCAGGTTTGAAGCCTACCAGCTCTTCGTCCGTTGGGCGAATGAACATATTTTTAACGAAGTGGGCCTGCCAGGCGACTTCCGTAATAAAGCGCACGGAAAGACGCGTATCGGCATTTGCGCCGCAGAACGCATCAACAATGAATAAGCGTTTACCGGAAAGCTGATGCGTCACCAGACCTTTCAGGTGTTGCCAGGTTTCCTGAGAAAGCGGCTTATTATCGTTTTTACCTTTACCCTTATCGGACCACCACAGCGTATCACGCGTGGTGTCGTCGCGAACAATATACTTATCCTTAGGCGAACGACCGGTAAAAATACCGGTATCAACGGCAACAGCGCCCAGGTTAGTTAACACGCCACGCTCATAGCCTTCCAGACCAGGATTAAGTTCTTCCTGATAAAGGGTGTCGTAGCTGGGATTGTAAACGATATCCTGGACGTCGTTGATACCATAAGCCTTGAGATCTTGCGGGGTTAAATTGTTAACGCGCATATCACTGCTCCTTAGCCAATATATATTACCGAAAATAGTAAGGTTTTTTGAGGTTGGTTAACCGCGACAAGGCTCATAGATTTACGTATCTGGACAAAATCACGATTGACGAAAAACACTGTGACTCCTGTCACGCAGCGGCGGTTATTATGGCAGGAAACCTACTTTTGTTGTGGAAAATGTTCTGAAAACGTTAAAAGGAAGTGTTTTTGACCGACATAATGTGACTGTAATCGCATTCATGTAAGAAAGTTACGTAACACCAACATTAACAATATCGATTCACCTCTCTGCGTTTTTTTCTGAATTATGCATGACGACGTCTGGCGGTGAACAGATGATGCAATAATGCGACTTTCTCATCATTCTGGATAACGACATGGAAAGTGTAGCGCTTTCACGTACTACTCGCTGGGGGATGTTGCTCACCGGTTTGCTGCAGGGCGTCTTGTGCTACCTGCTGATGGCCTGGTTGGTACCACAAAATAGCGACTGGCTGTTCTATGGTATGCCTGCGACGATAGCGTTGTCGTCAATGCTATTGCTTACCGTGGTCTCTTTTAAACAGCGCGCGCTGTGGGGCTGGCTGGGGCTGATCTTTGTGGTCGTGCTGGCAATGAGCGGCTGGCTGAAATGGCAGGTTGAGGCGGTGGAGAAATGGCGCCTGGCCGAGCTCCTCTGGCTGTATGGTCTCCGGCTTGTGTTGATGGCGATGCTGGTCTTACCCTGGATGCAATATCAGTTACATTCGCAAACCGGTTCGGCGCGTTATCCCCAGTTTTATCTGCGGTTATGGCATAACGTACTGACATTGTTTATCGTCCTGGTCGCCAACGGGCTGTTCTGGCTGGTGCTTCTGCTCTGGAGCGCGCTATTCAGGCTGGTGGGCATCCGCTTTTTCAGCACCCTTTTCTTTGAAACTGAAGCCTTTATTTATGTGACCATCGGCCTGATTACGGCGCTGGCGGTCATTCTCGCCCGCACACAGTCGCGCCTTGTGGCGGCGGTGCAAAAGCTGCTGACGCTGATCGCGACGGGTTTACTGCCAGTGGTGTCGCTGCTGGCATTGCTGTTTATTGTGACGTTACCCTTTACCGGACTGGAGGCGATTTCTGCGCGTGTTTCCGCTGCGGGGCTGCTATCCACGCTGACGCTGATGCTGCTGCTCCTCGTGGCGATTGTCAACGAACCGCAAAAGCGCGTATTACCCTATCCGCGCGTATTACGCGGTTTGATTAGCGCCTCGCTGTGCGTTGCCCCGATATATATGCTGCTGGCGGGCTGGGCGTTATGGGTACGCATTCAGCAATACGGCTGGACGCCGGATCGTCTGTATGGCGCGCTGACGGTGTCTGTCTTGCTGGTATGGTCCTTCGGTTATCTGATCGGTCTGTTACGCCGCGGACGCGACCCTGGTGAGTGGCAAGGCAAGGTGATACTGAGCGTCTCTTTGTTAACGCTGGTGATATTGCTGTTGCTGGCCTCGCCTGTACTTGATGTCTGGCGTATTAGCGTCAACAGCCATATGGCGCGTTACCATAGCGGTAAAATTACTGCGGATCAGATCAGCCTGTATATGCTGGATCACAGCGGCAAACTAGGCCAGGAAGCGCTGAAATCGTTGCGGGATGACGAGGCGTTTACGCAGAACAGAAAGCGCAATCGTGAACTGATGACGTTTTTGCAGAGAAATAAGGTCTCTCCGACGGCGGACGATTTAGCGCGGGTGGTGATGATTGCGCCCGGTAGCCAGAAGCCGGATGCCGCATTTTGGGCGTTTGTCAAAGAGCAGAGTTATTCGGGCGCTTCCTGCCTTGAACCGGATGCCTGCGTGCTGGTGAGTCAGGATCTTAACGGTGACGGTCAGCCTGAGCAGGTGCTGTATAACTTTATTGTTGCCGAGAGCCAGGTCTACGGCTTAAAAGAGGGGAAATGGACGCAGAAAGCGTTCGCCCAATTGCCGGACGGGTTTTCTAAGACGCAACTGTTGCACGCGATTGCCGGGCATCAGTTAGACTCAGCCCCCAAAGCCTGGCGCGATATCATTGTTGATGGTCAGCGGTTGGATGTGGATTACTACAACGAGTAAGCTTTTTGCCGGATGGCGGCATAAATGCCTTATCCGGCCTACGGAGCGGGATGCTGTAGGCCAGATAAGCGCCGCCATCAGGCAATGATGTTGTCGACTGAAAGGCGATTAATGAACCTGTGGATCGGCAGGAGAGGCGTTGTTACGGATCTCCGCGATATCCATCGCATTGAACAGGTAATGATTGCCGCAGTAATCGCAGTGCATATCGATTTCGCCTTCTTCCGCCAGAATGCTGTCCACCTCTTCATCCGGCAATGTTTTCAGCGCGCCCGCGCAACGTTCGCGTGAACAGGTGCATTTGAACTCAACATCTTGCGGATCGTAGAGCGTGACTTCTTCTTCGTGATACAAACGCCATAGCACGTCATTTGCCGGTAACGTCAGCAGCTCTTCGCTTTTAATGGTTTCCGTCAACATGGCCAGATGGTCGAAATCCTCCGCCTGCGCGTTCTGTGCCGGCATCACCTGGAGCAACATTCCACCTGCCGCCGGTTTACCGTCGACATCGCCGGTACGGATAAACAGACGCGTCGGCAACTGCTCGGAGCGCAGGAAGTAATCTTCCAGGCACGCCGCCAGAGTATCGCCTTCCAGACCCACCACGCCCTGATAGCGTTCACCCTCTTCCGGCGTAATGGTGATCACCAGATAGCCGTTGCCAACCAGCGTTTTGAGATCCGCATTGTCAGGGATGTCGCCCTGAACGCGAGCCACGCCGCGCATCTGCTGCTGATTATTGCCATTGATCACCGCCAGGCTTAACGGCCCGTCGCCCTGGAGCTGTACCGTAATGTCACCGGCAAACTTCAGCGTTGCGGTCAGCAGGCTAGTGGCGACCAGCAGTTCGGCCAGTACGGTTTTCACCGGCTGCGGATAGGTATGATTGTCGAGGATCTGTTGCAAGGTTTCCGAAACGGTCACCAGCTCGCCGCGAACGGCAAAGTTTTCAAACAGATAACGATGTAATTGGTCATGTTGCGGCATAATCATCTCTCTTGCGGGTGACAGTTATTCGCTGTCGCCGTGTTTAAATCGTAACAGGTCGCGGCGCTCTTTCTTGTCCGGTCGCCTGTCCGGATGCGGCATGGTTAGGGCGTTAAGCTTGCGCGCCAGCGCCATTTTTTCGCGTTTTTCCACGCTTTCCGCCGTCTCTTCATACAGAGCGACGGCTTCGCTGGCCGGACGGCGCTGTTCGGTGATGGCTTTAACGATCACCGTCCGTTCGTCATTTCCCTGACGCAGGCTAAGGGTAGCGTTCAGCTCGACGATTTTGCTCGGCTTACTGCGCTGGCCGTTGTAATGCACCTTACCGCCTTCAATCATCTCGCGGGCCAGCGCGCGGGTTTTATAAAAACGCGCGGCCCACAGCCATTTATCCAGTCTGACCTCAACGGAGGACTTTTCTTTCATGGCGTCTCCTTCACATCAGCGAGGGGATCAGACGGCGGTAGTCGTTCAGGGACGGATGGCGCGTATAGTGCTTTTCCGCCAGACCGGAATCAGGATTCGTCACGCCAAGACAGTAGCGAATACCAAACCGGGCGGCGGCGTCGAGAATCGGTTCGCTGTCATCGATAAACAGCGTTTTCTCTGCGCTTATTCCCGTTTCCTCAGTGACAGCGCGCCATAACCGCTGATCCTCTTTGGGATAACCAAATGTGTGGGTGGAAAGTAATAAATCAAGGTGTGAGGCCAGACCGGTATGCTCCAGCTTCACCGCCAGGTTATGTGGATGCGCATTGGTGAGCAGAATCCGACGTTTCCCGCTGGCTTTTAACGCATTCAGAAACGGTACGGTATCGTCGCGCAAAACGGCGCGCGGTCCTTGCGCCGTCGTCATGGCGCAAATATCCAGACCCAGACGCTCGCTCCAGTAATCCAGACAGTACCAGTTTAGCGTATGCTGTACGGCATGATACTGCTGACGAATATATTCCTGCGCGTCCTGCGGCGAAATACCCTGCTGCGCGCCGTAGGTTTCCGGTACCAGCTTTTGCCAGAAATAGTTATCGAACGCGAGATCGAGCAGCGTGCCGTCCATATCCAGCAAAACGGTATCCACGTTTTGCCAGTCAATATCAATATGCATGGGGAACTCCAGGGTAACGCAATTTGCGCGACAGGGTAGCATACCCTGTCGCACGGCGGCGCTATCAGATGAGATTTTCCGGAGAGACGGTTAACCTGGGATTGAGGCAGCTTTCATAGTATTCCTGGATGTCCGCCATACGGGTACGGTGGCGTTGATAACGTCTGAACGCCTGAATGCCGTTGTAGACCGCGCTCACTATCATTGCCAGCATCAGCAGCGTGGTGCCGAGGTAACGCCACCAGCCGGATTTATCGGGGATACGATGCAGGCTGATATGCTGCGTGCCGTTGGCATCGGTATACACGCTGGTGACAATGCCCTCGGCGCTAAATGGCGTCTGCATGAGCGTTTGCGCCAGACGCTGGAAGGCGCTCCACTGTTCCTGCGCGGGATAGTCATACAGCGGCGTTGACGGCCAGGCCTGATCAACCAGTTCGCTGCCTTCATCGCTGGCGATCAGGAATCCGCCGGGAGCGGGGCTATTCAGCGACTGGGCGGCACGCGCGGTCTCGCGAGAAATAAACGGCGCCGTTGAGGTCGTGACCAGATTTTCCAGCGACTCTGCGCTTACGGGGCGTAGCAGTACGTTGACGCCGTCCAGTTTGCCAGCGTTCGCGCGTTTCACCAGCGCGTTCCAGTCCTTACTGTTACCGAGATTAACCAGCGCATTTTTCAGGCGCACGCACTCGTCTTCCGCCGCGCACAAATCAGCGGTTTTCAGAACAATATCGCCAAAGTCATCTAATAATACCATGCCCGATTTTTGGATCGCGGAGCGTAAAGATGCGCTGACGCGCGAGTCGTCTTCGGGTTTTGGATGGAGCTGACGATTTACCGCCTGGCTTAGCGCCATCGCTTTATTCACCAGGTCTGATTCCGGTAGCGGTAACGCAGGCGCGTCATTCCAGATGATTTGCGAGCAATCGAACGGCATAAACGGTGAGTTAGACTGCCCGCTCCAGGTCGCGCCGGAATGAATATTACACATTCCTTTACCGCTCAGGTGCAGCGTATCGCCCACCCGCACGCCAGCTTTTTCAAGCTGTTTTACCGTTGTCGCTTCAATGGTTTGCGCGCCTTTCATCCACGATAGCGTGAACTTGATTGGCATATCCAGCGGGATCCAGAACAGCAGCATAAACAACACCAGCAGCGAACCGATAGCAATAACAGTGCTGCGTAACCAGTGCTGCAACGGAAAGTTTTTCACTTCATCATGCAGGGATAAAAATCGGCCCTGGCGGGCGACATGGCGATCAAGGTAAATATCAATATCCGTTTGTTGCCCAAGATCCTGCGTAATGTAGGGTTGCCAGTGAGCAGGGTAAATAAGGTCGATGATGCCCAGCGAAATATTGTTAATCTGCTCCTGATTATTCTCCCCAAACAGTCCCCAGCGGCGGGGCGTTCCCCGCAGACAGTGAATTTCCCGCAGCGCGCTTTTCGACGGCGGCGCAAAAAGTCCCCAAAGTCCGGCTGCCAGCAGCAGGATCGCGCCGCCTATCATCCACGGAACAAAAACGTCTGGCGTTATCAGACAGAAAAAGAATAACAAAAAGGAGGCGACGATTAACAACGCTTCGCGCAAGCCAGCCGGGCGGCTGAGCGCATATTCTTCGTGGGTCTCCTGACGGATATTCAACAGCTCAATCTGCTCGCTCTCTTCGCCGCGAATCGACGCCTGCGTAGAGGCCGTATTCTGTAGCGCGTAGCCGCGCGACTCCTGCATATACTCTTGCAGCGTATGGCCGTTTAAAGAGATCACCAGCGGCAGCGTATCCGTGAGGATCAGCTCAACGTTGTTTTCATCATTGATGTACTGTTCCCAGAAAGGCGGCAGATGGACTTCGACGGAGTCGAGGTAGTAGCGCCATTTATTAGGATCGTCAGTGGTAATGCCGTAGCGGGTGATGGAGTGGGTCAGTATCACGACACTGTTGCTTTCCGCGTTCAGCGTCAGCGAGATGGGCGCAGCACTGGCGCCTGTCGGCCCCGGAACTTGCTGGATCTGGCTAAGGTTATCGAGATAGTTTTCTACCGCGCTGCGCTCTTCGGGCAACAGTTTACGCGTTTGCGCGTCCTGAAAGGCGCTGATCCACGGTAAGCTCCCTCGTCTGGACTTTACCCGGAACCGCCATATTGCCAGTAGAGAGCAGGCCAGCAAAGCAGCTATAAAAATCAGAATGGTGCTCATGCTTTCCCCATCTTACTAAGTCTGTCAGGCGTGGTCAGTCGCACCCTGTCCAATAAACATTTTTCTGTGGTTGGCTATCGGCAAGCGTGGAGTTGAACTTGAGCATTGTAAAGCGCATCCCAGTGAAGGCAAATCATAGCAATACCACCAAAAACGGAATATCAGCAAATTCCTGGAGTTATTTCAACCTATTGACTTTTAATTTGAAATAAGAAGTAATTTTTATTACGTTACATAAATGTAAATAAACGGCAATTCGCATTGCCGAAACCGTGCGGTATGTCGCACAATGACCACAGATTACACTGCAAAGATTCTCACAATGAGCAAATCATTACAAAAACCCACCATTCTGAAAGTGGAAACCGTCGCACAATCCCGACTGTTTAACGTAGAAAGCGTGGATCTGGAGTTCAGCAACGGCGTGCGTCGCGTGTATGAACGTATGCGACCATCAACCCGTGAGGCGGTAATGATTGTGCCGATCGTTGATGAGCATCTGATTCTTATTCGTGAGTATGCGGTGGGAACCGAAACCTATGAGCTGGGCTTCTCGAAAGGATTGATCGACCCGGGCGAGACCGTTTTTGAAGCGGCGAACCGGGAGCTCAAAGAAGAGGTCGGGTTTGGCGCGCATAACCTGACCTTCTTAAAAAAACTCAGCATGGCGCCCTCTTATTTTTCCAGCAAAATGAATATCGTGGTGGCGGAAGATCTCTATCCGGAGTCGCTGGAAGGCGACGAGCCTGAGCCATTGCCGCAGGTACGCTGGCCGCTGGCGCATTTAATGGATCTGCTGGAAGACCCCGATTTTAACGAGGCCCGCAACGTCAGCGCGCTGTTTCTGGTACGCGAGTGGTTGAAAGCGCAGGGACGAATTGCCTGATGGCGCGGCGTTGATCAAGCCAACGGAAAGTTCGTCTCCCCGTTCGCCGTCATCCGCTAAACACAATAAAAAAGGCGCCGGAGCGCCTTTTTTGATCAGAACAGTTCGTGTGTTTCACCATTATCAATAATGGTGGTTCCCACCTCGTGTACCGCCTGTTGTGTCGGCTGCGTGCCTTCGATGAAATACTCTTCACGGCTGTTACCGCCGCTCGCCAGTTGTCCGGTACTGCGGTCGATATTCACCGTGACAATGCCCGGCGGCGGCGTTAGCGGCTGTTCCGGCACGCCTTCCAGCACGGCTTTCATATAGGCGTCCCATGCAGGTTGCGCGCTCTTCGCGCCGCCCTCATAGCCGGAGATTTGATCTTTGATCGCGCCGGAAGCGGTGGTGCGGCCTAAATCACGGCGGTGATCGTCAAAGCCGATCCATACGGAAGTGACGACGCCAGGACCATAGCCGGAGAACCATGCGTCTTTCGAGCTGTTGGTCGTACCGGTTTTGCCGCCGATATCGCGACGTTTAAGGTCGCGCGCCGCACGCCAGCCGGTACCCATCCAGCCGGGTTCGCCGAAGATATTGGTGTTCAGCGCGCTTTTGATCAGAAACGCCAGCGGCGTATTGATCACATGCGGCGCGTACTCCTGCGTGCCGTTTTGCGCGACCAGCGCCTGGTTTGCCTGTTCCAGCTCAGGCATCGGTACGGCGCTGTTTTGCTGCTCTTGCGAAACTGCGACCTCTTCCACATTGGTGTTTTCCAGCACGTCGGATTTCTGCGTATTGCCGTAAATGACCGGGATATCGCACTCCGGGCAGGCGATTTTCGGTTTCGCTTCGAAGATCACGCCGCCCTGATCGTTCTCAATCTTGCTGATGAAATACGGGTCGATCAGGAAACCGCCGTTCGCCATCACCGCATAACCGCGCGCAACCTGCATCGGCGTGAAGGAGGCGGAGCCCAGCGCCAGCGATTCGGTATGCACGATATTCTGCGCCGGGAAGCCGAAGCGTTGCAGATACTCCGCCGCATAGTCGACGCCCATGGCGCGCATGGCGCGTACCATCACCACGTTTTTCGACTGCCCCAGCCCCTGGCGTAAACGAATCGGTCCGGCGTACTGCGGCGGGGAGTTTTTCGGACGCCAGTCTGAACCTGCCCCGGCGTCCCAGCGGGAAATCGGCACATCGTTGAGCATACTGGCGAGCGTCAGCCCTTTATCCATTGCGGCGGTGTAGAGGAACGGTTTGATGTTCGACCCCACCTGACGCAAAGCTTGCGTCGCGCGGTTAAATTTACTCTGATTAAAATCGAAACCGCCGACCAGCGCCAGTACCGCGCCAGTTTGCGGGTTAAGCGAAACCAGCGCGGAGTTCACTTCCGGTACCTGCGCCAGCCACCAGTCGTTATCCACCTGACGAACCCAGATTTGCTGACCTGTCTGGACGACATCGGTAACTTTACGCGGCGTCGGCCCCTGCTGTGTATCCGAGCGGTAAGGCCGCGCCCAACGCATTCCTTCCATATGTAGCGAAACGAACGTACCGTCGGCAAGCGCAGCGGTCGCCTCTTGCGGATTAGCGCTGGTGACCACGGCGGGAAGCAGCGGTCCGTAGGTCGGCAACGCTTTTAACGTATCGGTAATTTTTTTACTGTCCCACGCCGTTTCGCCCACTTTCCATAGCACATTCGCCGGGCCGCGATAACCGTGGCGCATGTCATAGTCCAGCACGTTATTACGCACCGCCTGTTGCGCGGCCTGCTGCACTTTGCGGGTGATGGTCGTGTAAATACGATAACCATCTTCGTAGGCGCTTTCGCCATAACGGTTATACATTTCCTGGCGCACCATTTCCGACAGATAAGGCGCGGAGAAGGCGATTTCCGGCGCGTGATAATTTGCGTCGATAGGTTCGCTACGGGCCTGATCGTACTGCGCCTGAGTGATATATCCCTCGCTTAACATTCGCGAAAGCACTACGTTACGGCGCGCTATCGCCCGATCCATCGAGTAGAGCGGGTTAAAGGTAGAAGGCGCTTTAGGTAGCCCGGCGATAACCGCCATTTCGCTTAGGCTAAGCTGGTCGACCGTCTTACCAAAGTAGACCTGTGCCGCCGCGCCAACGCCATAGGCGCGGTAGCCGAGATAGATCTTGTTCAGATAGAGTTCGAGGATCTCATTTTTATTCAGCAACTGCTCAATACGAATCGCCAGAAACGCTTCCTTGATCTTGCGCATCAGCGTGCGTTCGGGGCTAAGGAAGAAGTTTCGCGCCAGTTGCTGGGTAATGGTACTTGCTCCCTGCGATGCGTGACCGGAGAAGAGCGCGACGCTGGCCGCACGGAAAATACCTACCGGGTCAATGCCGTGATGCTCATAAAAGCGGCTATCTTCGGTGGCGATAAAGGCGTTGATCATTTCCGGCGGAATTTGATCGAGCGTAACGGGAATACGACGTTTTTCGCCATATTGCGCGATAAGTTCGCCATCCGCGCTGTAAACCTGCATCGGAATTTGCAAACGCACATCTTTCAATGTCGCGACGTCAGGTAGCTGCGGCTCAATATAGCGATAAAGGCCATAAATCGAGCCTGCTCCCAGCAGGATGCAACATACTGCAAGGATCAATAAATACTTTACGAACTTCACTGGAGATTTCCCATTTAGTGTCATTTGGGCAGTTTATAAACAAACGCGCGGTAGTATAAAGGCAAGCCAGACGCATTGATATACCCGTTAACGCGACGGGTGATAAGGAGATCGACCGTTATGGCTTTTAAAACCTGGCAAATAGGATTGCATATTCAGCAGCATGAAGCGCTGGCCATCGCCGTTATTCGCGGCGCATCGGGCTGGTCCCTGCAACGTTGGTGGCGACTGCCGCTGATGAACGCCTCCACGGCAGAGGGTACGATTCCTGACCCGCAATCGCTGGCTCACGTACTGCGCCCCTGGAGCCGCGAGCTGCCGCTACGTCACCGTATTTATCTCTCTTTTCCCGCAAATCGGACATTGCAACGCGCTTTTCCACATCCGCCGATGCGGCTGCGGGAACGTGAGCAAATCGCATGGCTTTCACAAACGATGGCGCGTGAGCTGGATATGGATCCGGACTTATTGCGTTTCGACTTTCAGGATGATGCGCTGAGCCCCGCGTTCAACGTTACCGCCGTGCAAAGCAAAGAAATTTCAGCGCTGTTAACGCTGGCGCAAACGCTCAATGTGCGCATCGCTGCTGTAACGCCCGATGCCTGCGCGTTACAGCGCTTGCTGCCGTTTATACCTTCGGGGCGGCAATGTCTGGTCTGGCGCGATGAGAGCCAGTGGCTGTGGGCGACGCGCTATGCGTGGGGGCGTAAATCGGCGCGCGAGGCGACGACGCTGCATGACCTTGCCGCGACGTTATCCGTCGTGCCGGAACATATTTCGTTATGCGCCGAAGGCGAATTCGACCCCTGGCGCGCCGTTACCGTCCGCCAACCGCCGGTTCCGCCGGACGGTTATCGCTTTGCGATTGCGCTGGGTTTAGCCATAGGGGAGATACGCTGATGGCGCATTCTGTCAATTTGCTCCCCTGGCGGCGCCAACATTATGTAGCGCGTCTGCGGCTGTGGTGCGTGGTATGGGGCGCGTCCCTGCTGCTGATAGCAAGCCTCGCGACGATCGCCCGGTTGGTTTTTTGGCAGGAGGGGAGGATTAATGAACTGCTACTGACGGCGGAAAACGGACGCACGACGGCGCTTGCGGCGAACATACCGCAGTTGCAGCAGCGTCAGCGACAGCAACAGGCGCGATTACAACGTCAGGCGCAGCGTGAACTGACGCAAGCCTGGCAATCTATCTTGACTGACCTTGCCAACCTGTTGCCAGAACAGGCATGGCTGACAAGCCTCAATTATCAGCAAGAGACGCTAGAGCTGGAAGGGCTGGCGAGAACGTTTGACGCCCTGCTCACGCTTGAGACATCGCTTCGTCACTATGTCAGTTTTCCGCTAAACCGCACGGGCGCCACGCGGCAGGATGCGCAAGGGCGCTGGCAGTTCCATTATCAGTTAACGAGGAGCGCCGCCCGTGAACGCGCTCTTTGATATCTGGTACGGGATGTCGCGCCGTGGTCGGGTTTTTTGTTGGTGTGTAGGGGTGCTGTGCCTGACGCTGACGGTCGCGTTATCTGTGGGCTATCCCGGCTGGAAGACGCTGGATACGCAACATACGCGGTTAAGCCAGCAGCGCGAGGCCGCCCGGCAACAGTGGCGTCATCTGCGCCGTCTGAGCGTCGCGGCTGAACCGCTTTTCGGGCGCACCGTTGAAAATCCGCGTCCTTTTTCGCCGTTAGATTTCCAGGCGCCTCCTCTGCGTTTGCTGCACTGGCAGCCATCGGCGCAGGGGGGCGAAATGGCGCTGAAAACGTCCTGGGATGCGGTGCCGTCGCTGTTTGTTCGGTTGGCCGAAAGCGAGATGAGCGTAAGTCGGTTTTCATTGCGTAGAGAGGGGGCGGAATTATTGATAACGCTGCAACTGGAGCGTCTGGCGAATGAAGGCTAGCCGCAGTGTATTGCTCTGTTTTTGTTTGCTGACGTTGACGGGAATGCGCGATCCCTTCCGCCCGCCGGAAGATCGTTGCCGGATAGCGGAACTCGCGCAGTGGCGGTATCAGGGCGCGGTGCGTAAAGGCGAGCGATGGACAGGCATTCTTAAAGACAGTCAGCAAAAATGGCAACGAGTGGAAGAAGGGCAGACGCTGGAAAACGGTTGGACGATTGTCCGCCTGACGGCGGAGGCCTTAACGTTAACGACCGGTAAAAATTGTGCGCCGCCGCAGTGGCGGTGGCTACGTCAGGGAGCGGGCAATGAAGCGATGGATAGCCATAATACTGATAGCCTTGATGCCCGCCGCGCAGGCGGGAAAAGCGGCGAAAGTGACGCTGGTGGTTGACGACGTCCCTGTGGTGCAGGTTTTGCAGGCTTTAGCCGAACAGGAGCGGCAGAATCTGGTGGTGTCGCCGGACGTCAGCGGGACATTATCGCTACATCTGACGGATGTGCCGTGGAAACAGGCGCTGCAGACGGTGGTCAATAGCGCGGGGCTGGTGCTGCGTCAGGAGGGGAATATTCTCCATGTTCATTCACAGGCCTGGCAGAAAGAACACAGTGCGCGGCAGGATGCCGAGCGGTTAAGGCTTCAGGCTAATTTACCGCTGGAAAACCGCAGCATTAGCCTGCAATACGCCGATGCCGGCGAACTGGCGAAAGCGGGCGAGAAACTCCTGAGCGCGAAGGGAACCATCATGGTCGATAAGCGCACCAACCGCCTGCTGTTGCGCGATAACCGCGCGGCCCTGGCGGAGCTGGAAAAATGGGTATCGCAAATGGATCTGCCGGTGGCGCAGGTGGAGCTGGCGGCGCATATCGTCACCATTAACGAAAAGAGTCTACGGGAACTGGGCGTAAAGTGGACGCTGGCTGACGCGACGCAAGCGGGCGCGGTGGGTGACGTGACGACGCTTTCCAGTGATTTATCCGTCGCCGCCGCCACCTCACGCGTCGGGTTTAACATCGGGCGCATTAACGGACGCCTGCTGGATTTAGAGCTATCAGCGCTGGAACAAAAGCAGCAGTTGGATATTATCGCCAGCCCCCGGCTGCTGGCTTCGCATCTGCAGCCAGCCAGTATCAAGCAAGGCAGCGAAATTCCTTATCAGGTTTCCAGCGGCGAAAGCGGCGCGACCTCCGTGGAATTTAAAGAAGCGGTGCTGGGAATGGAGGTGACGCCCACCGTTTTGCAAAAAGGGCGCATCCGCCTGAAGTTACATATCAGCCAGAATGTTCCCGGTCAGGTACTACAACAGGCTGACGGTGAAGTGCTGGCGATAGATAAACAGGAAATTGAAACGCAGGTAGAGGTAAAAAGCGGCGAGACGCTGGCGCTGGGCGGTATTTTTTCGCGAAAAAATAAATCGGGTAGCGATAGCGTGCCGCTATTGGGGGATATTCCCTGGCTTGGTCAGCTCTTCCGCCATGACGGTAAAGAGGACGAGCGACGCGAATTAGTGGTGTTTATCACCCCCAGACTGGTGGCGACAGAATAATTTATGCATAAAAAAGCGCTGTTTTTGCACTGAACGCATCTGCGGGATTTGACGTGCGGATGTATTTAGCATACAAGGAGTACCGATTTGAGAGTCGTGCTTTTCGTTGCTGACGCATTGATTAATGCGCTTTGCCTTGCCGAAGGTGTGCATAAGACCGATGATAAACGGCTGAATGTCCGCTGATGCAGACGTATTGGTTCTGCGGATTGCGCACAATTGTTTGAAAGTAGAGCAATTTGTAGGCCGGATATGTTGTTCTGGTCGCCATCCGGCAACGCTAACTCGGGTTTTGCAACAATCAGGCTTGGTGATTTATTCAGTTGCCAAACCCGCTTGAGTATTGAGATAATTTTCAGTCTGACTCTCGCAATATCTTATGAGGTTTCAGTTCATGTCCTGCTGCGCTGGGTGTCTGTGAAGCGGGTTTACCATTAACGAATAGTCTTAGTAGTACCGAAAAAATGGCAGAGAAACGCAATATCTTTCTGGTTGGGCCTATGGGTGCCGGAAAAAGCACTATTGGGCGCCAGTTAGCTCAACAACTCAATATGGAATTTTACGATTCTGATCAAGAGATTGAGAAACGAACCGGAGCTGATGTGGGCTGGGTCTTCGATGTTGAAGGTGAAGACGGCTTCCGTAATCGTGAAGAAAAAGTTATCAACGAATTGACGGAAAAACAGGGTATTGTGCTGGCAACCGGCGGTGGCTCTGTAAAATCGCGTGAAACGCGTAACCGTCTCTCCGCGCGTGGCGTCGTGGTCTACCTTGAAACGACCATCGAAAAACAACTGGCGCGCACGCAGCGTGATAAAAAACGCCCGCTGTTGCAGGTTGAAGCACCGCCTCGCGAAGTTCTGGAAGCGCTGGCTAACGAACGCAATCCGCTGTACGAAGAGATTGCCGACGTCACCATTCGTACCGACGATCAAAGCGCTAAGGTTGTGGCAAACCAGATTATTCATATGCTGGAAAGCAACTAATTCAAGCAGAATACGCTGGGTAAGCGGGCACAAGTAACTAAGGTGGATGTCGCGTCATGGAGAGGATTACAGTCACTCTCGGGGAACGTAGTTACCCGATCACCATCGCGGCTGGTTTGTTTAACGAACCAGCTTCATTCTTGCCGCTGAAATCAGGCGATCAGGTCATGTTAGTGACCAACGAAACCCTGGCGCCGCTTTATCTGGACAAGGTTCGCGGCGTACTCGAACGGGCGGGCGTTAACGTAGACAGCGTGATTCTTCCTGACGGCGAGCAGTATAAGAGCCTGACGGTGCTGGATACGGTGTTTACGGCGTTACTGAAAAAACCGCATGGTCGTGATACCACGCTGGTCGCGCTTGGCGGCGGCGTAATTGGCGATCTCACCGGTTTTGCGGCGGCCAGCTACCAGCGAGGCGTTCGTTTCATCCAGGTGCCAACTACCTTACTGTCGCAGGTTGATTCTTCCGTGGGCGGGAAAACCGCCGTCAACCATCCCCTTGGCAAAAACATGATTGGCGCGTTTTATCAACCCGCTTCTGTGGTCGTCGATCTTGATTGCCTGAAAACGCTTCCCGCACGCGAACTGGCATCGGGACTGGCAGAGGTGATCAAATACGGCATTATACTTGACGCGGACTTCTTCACCTGGCTTGAGGGTAATCTGGATGCGCTATTGCGTCTGGACGGCCCGGCGATGGCGTACTGTATTCGTCGTTGTTGCGAGCTGAAAGCCGAAGTTGTTGCCGCCGACGAGCGTGAAGCGGGCTTACGTGCTTTACTGAATCTTGGACATACCTTTGGCCACGCCATTGAAGCGGAAATGGGATATGGCAATTGGTTACATGGTGAAGCCGTTGCCGCAGGTATAGTGATGGCTGCGCGCGCATCCGAGCGTTTGGGGCAGTTCAGTTCTGCTGATACGCAGCGCATCATCGCTCTACTCGAACGGGCCGGGCTGCCAGTCAATGGCCCTTGCGAGATGTCCGCGCAGGACTATTTGCCGCACATGCTGCGAGATAAAAAAGTGTTAGCGGGGGAGCTGCGTTTAGTGCTTCCGCTGGCCATAGGGAAAAGTGAAGTGCGCGGCGGAGTGTCGCACGAAGTCGTTCTTAGCGCGATTGCTGACTGTCAGCAGGCGTAACAACAAGAAAGGTCAGACTGATATTGCGTAGCTGTCAGTCTTTTAGCTTCAGGTTATGTGCAATGTCGTAAGCATTAACCTTTGAGTGGGGTGTTAAATGGATGAATTCAAACCAGAAGACGAGCTGAAACCCGATCCCAGCGATCGTCGTACTGGTCGTTCTCGTCAATCTTCAGAACGCGATAATGAGCCGCAGATCAACTTTGATGACGTTGATCTGGATGCCGACGATCGCCGTCCGACGCGTACGCGTAAAGCGCGTAGTGAAGAACCTGAAGTTGAAGAAGAGTACGAATCCGATGAAGACGATACGGTGGATGAAGAGCGTGTTGAACGCCGTCCACGTAAGTGTAAAAAAGCGGCCCATAAGCCAGCCTCTCGTCAGTACATGATGATGGGCGTTGGCGTGCTGGTGCTGCTGCTATTGATTATCGGTATCGGCTCCGCGCTGAAAGCCCCCTCAACGTCTTCCAGCGAGCCGTCGGCCTCTGGCGAAAAGAGTATCGATCTTTCCGGTAACGCCGCCGATCAGGCGAATGCGACCCAGCCTGCGCCGGGCGCCACCTCCGCAGAACAAACCGCGGGCAATACGTCGCAGGATATTTCGTTGCCGCCGATTTCTTCAACGCCGACGCAGGGACAGTCGCCTGTGGTCGCTGACGGTCAGCAGCGCGTGGAAGTGCAGGGCGATCTGAATAATGCGCTGACGCAGAATCCAGAGCAGATGAACAATGTTGCGGTGAACTCTACGTTGCCGACAGAGCCTGCAACCGTCGCGCCAGTTCGCAATGGCAGCACGACGCGTCAGGCGGCGGTTAGCGAACCTGCTGAGCGTCATACCACGCGTCCGGAACGTAAACAGGCCGTCATTGAACCTAAGAAACCGCAGACCACGGCGAAAACCACGACTGCGGAACCGAAGAAACCGGTCGCGCCAGTGAAACGCACGGAACCGGCAGCGCCAGCCGCGACGCCGAAAGCGACCACCACGACGGCTGCGCCGACAGCGACGGCAAGTGCTGCGCCGGTACAAACCGCGAAGCCAGCGCAAGCCTCGACGACGCCTGTCGCAGGCGGCGGGAAAAGCGCCGGCAACGTTGGCGCGTTAAAGAGCGCGCCATCCAGCCACTACACATTGCAGCTCAGTAGTTCTTCAAATTACGACAACCTGAACGGTTGGGCGAAGAAAGAGAATCTGAAAAATTATGTGGTATACGAGACAACGCGTAATGGACAACCGTGGTATGTGTTGGTAACGGGGATGTATGCTTCGAAAGAAGACGCTAAACGTGCGGTGTCTACCTTACCTGCCGATGTGCAGGCGAAAAACCCGTGGGCAAAACCGTTGCATCAGGTTCAGGCCGATCTGAAATAATCCAGGCTGTGTCCTGCAATTGCCTGTGAGTGTCGCTGACAGCTATTTTTGTTCAGGACAGGCGCGAGGGGCGCATTTGCTACCGTCAAATGCGCCGTAAAGCAACGCGGCACAGCCTAAAGCGCAGGATGCTGTCGGAGCTTTCTCCACAGCCGGAGAAGGTGTAATTAGTTAGTCAGCATGAAAAAAAATCGCGCTTTTTTGAAGTGGGCAGGGGGAAAATACCCTCTGCTTGATGATATCAAACGACATTTGCCAAAAGGCGAGTGCCTTGTCGAACCTTTTGTGGGTGCCGGATCGGTGTTTCTTAACACCGACTTTTCTCGTTATATCCTCGCCGATATCAACAGCGACCTTATTAGCCTCTATAACATCGTGAAGTTACGTACTGACGAGTATGTACAGGCTTCGCGCGAGCTGTTTATGCCTGAAACTAACCAGGCTGAGGTCTATTACCAACTCCGTGAGGAGTTCAACACCTGCCAGGACCCCTTTCGTCGGGCGGTACTGTTTTTATATCTGAACCGCTACGGTTATAACGGACTCTGTCGCTATAACTTACGCGGGGAATTTAATGTACCGTTTGGTCGTTATAAAAGACCTTACTTCCCGGAAGCGGAGTTGTACCACTTTGCAGAAAAAGCGCAGAATGCGTTCTTTTACTGTGAGTCATACGCAGACAGTATGGCGCGTGCGGACAAGTCATCGGTGGTCTATTGCGATCCGCCTTATGCGCCGTTGTCCGCCACGGCTAACTTCACAGCGTATCACACCAATAGTTTTAGCCTGACGCAACAAGCGCATCTGGCGGAAATCGCTGAGAATCTGGTCAGTAACCGGATACCGGTGCTCATTTCCAACCATGATACGGCGCTCACACGCGAGTGGTATCAACTCGCAAAATTGCATGTCGTCAAAGTTAGACGCAGTATAAGCAGCAACGGCGGCACACGTAAAAAGGTGGATGAACTGCTGGCTCTGTACCAACCAGGAGTCGCAACGCCTGCAAGAAAATAATTCTCAAGGAGAAGCGGATGAAACAGTATTTGATTGCCCCCTCAATTCTGTCGGCTGATTTTGCTCGCCTGGGTGAAGACACCGCAAAAGCGCTGGCTGCCGGTGCTGATGTTGTACACTTTGACGTCATGGATAATCACTATGTGCCGAACCTGACTATCGGCCCGATGGTGCTGAAATCCCTGCGCCAATACGGTATTACCGCGCCTATTGATGTCCACCTGATGGTCAAGCCAGTCGACCGTATCGTGCCCGACTTTGCCGCCGCTGGCGCGAGCATCATTACCTTTCACCCGGAAGCCTCCGAACATGTTGACCGCACGCTACAACTGATTAAAGAACACGGTTGTAAAGCGGGGCTGGTATTCAACCCGGCAACGTCGCTCAGTTATCTCGATTACGTCATGGACAAACTGGATGTGATCCTGCTGATGTCCGTGAATCCAGGCTTCGGCGGCCAGTCTTTTATTCCGCAGACGCTGGATAAACTGCGCGAAGTGCGTCGCCGCATTGATGCGTCCGGTTACGACATTCGCCTGGAAGTGGATGGCGGCGTGAAGGTGAACAATATCGGCGAGATTGCCGCAGCAGGCGCGGATATGTTTGTTGCGGGGTCGGCAATTTTCGATAAACCCGACTACAAAAAAGTGATTGATGAAATGCGCAGTGAGCTGGCAAAGGTAACTCATGGATAAGTTGCAGAATATTCGGGGCGTCGCCTTTGATCTTGACGGTACGCTGGTGGATAGCGCGCCGGGTCTTGCCGCGGCGGTGGATATGGCGCTGTATGCGCTGGAACTGCCGGTCGCGGGCGAGGAGCGCGTGATTACCTGGATTGGTAACGGCGCAGACGTATTGATGGAACGCGCGCTGACCTGGGCTCGCGAGGAGCGCGCCACGCTGCGTAAGACGATGGGGAAACCGCCCGTTGATGAAGATATTCCTGCCGAGGAACAGGTACGCATTCTGCGTAAACTGTTCGACAGGTATTATGGCGAAGTGGCAAAAGAAGGCACCTTTTTATTTCCGCATGTCGCCGACACGCTGGGCGCGCTGCACGCCAGCGGATTGTCATTAGGTCTGGTGACGAATAAGCCGACGCCGTTCGTCGCGCCGTTGCTGGAGTCGCTTGATATCGCCAAATACTTTAGTGTGGTTATCGGCGGCGATGATGTGCAAAATAAGAAGCCGCATCCGGAGCCGCTGTTGCTGGTGGCAAGCCGACTGGGCATGATGCCGGAGCAGATGCTTTTTGTCGGCGATTCGCGTAATGATATTCAGGCTGCAAAAGCGGCGGGCTGCCCTTCGGTTGGCCTGACATACGGCTACAATTATGGCGAAGCGATCGCCCTTAGCGAGCCGGACGTCATTTATGACAGTTTTAACGATCTTTTGCCCGCACTTGGGCTTCCGCATAGCGATAACCAGGAAATAAAAAATGACTAAGCCCATCGTTTTTAGTGGCGCACAGCCCTCAGGTGAATTGACCATTGGCAACTATATGGGGGCATTGCGTCAGTGGGTAAACATGCAGGATGACTATCATTGCATCTACTGCATTGTAGACCAACATGCTATTACCGTGCGTCAGGACGCGCAGCAGCTACGTAAAGCGACGCTGGATACGCTGGCGCTGTACCTGGCATGTGGTATTGATCCTGAAAAGAGCACTATTTTCGTTCAGTCCCATGTGCCGGAACATGCGCAGCTTGGCTGGGCGCTGAACTGCTATACCTATTTCGGCGAGCTGAGCCGTATGACGCAGTTTAAAGATAAATCTGCGCGCTATGCGGAAAACATTAACGCCGGCCTGTTTGATTATCCGGTGCTGATGGCGGCAGACATCCTGTTGTATCAAACCAATCTGGTGCCGGTAGGCGAGGATCAGAAGCAGCATCTGGAACTGAGCCGCGATATCGCCCAGCGTTTTAACGGGCTGTATGGCGATATTTTCAAAGTACCGGAACCGTTTATTCCAAAATCCGGCGCGCGCGTGATGTCGTTGCTGGAGCCGACGAAGAAAATGTCCAAATCGGACGATAACCGTAATAACGTGATCGGCCTGCTGGAAGATCCGAAATCGGTAGTGAAGAAAATCAAACGTGCGGTCACTGACTCCGACGAGCCGCCGGTAGTGCGTTATGATGTGAAAGAGAAAGCGGGTGTCTCTAACCTGCTGGATATTCTTTCCGCCGTGACCGGTCAGAGCATTCCTGAACTGGAAAAACAGTTTGAAGGTAAAATGTATGGCCATTTGAAAGGCGAAGTCGCGGAGGCGGTTTCCGGAATGCTGTCTGAGTTGCAGGAGCGCTATCACCGTTTCCGCAACGACGAAGCGTTTTTGCAGAAGGTGATGAAAGACGGGGCGGAAAAAGCCAGCGCACGTGCGGCCGAAACGCTGAAAGCCGTTTACGAAGCCATTGGCTTTGTGGCGAAACCGTAACGGTTATTGCTTGCCCGATGGCGCGAGCTTATCGGGCCTACAAACGAGCGTAAGTTGGACAAGGCACCTGCGCCGTACTGTTTATCAGACCTGTAAAAAAACCGGGAAATCCCGGTTTTTTTGTATCTGCGCAGTTGTTTCTATTATTGATCGGCAGCCGGGCCGCAACCACCAATAATTTTAGAAATAGAAATTGCAGGGTGCAGCAAATAATCGTAGCTACAGTTATTTTTTTTGTTTTCGATATGACCAGTACAGGCGGTGAGCGTTGCCAGAACCCCTGCCACAACGGCAATTTTTACAAATTTGAACATGTCAAAATCCTTGTTGATAAAACAAACACTACTGGTGGAATAAATATAAGATCTATTTAGCGTATAGTACGATAGCAATTAATAAACCATGCAGGTAGTCCAAATAAGGACTTCATCTTTACCAGTAAATATGATTTAAAAAAGGCCGCTTAATAATAAGCGGCCTGTATTAGTGTTATATAATGTCGTTTATTTAACGAAATGTTTTCTTAACGTTAAGCATAAAGCCTTTATCGCTGATACCGTCTTCCTTCCACTGGTAGGCATCCAGATGTAGCGCGGTATCATTGCTGCTGTATTTCACGCCGATGGTTGCCAGGCCATTAACGCCGCCGCCTTTTTGACCGTCATCCATGCCGAACGATTGACCCGCCGCACCCTGTAATGACGCTGTACGCTGGCTCTTGCTGTAGCTCAGGTTCGGGCCGCCTTCCAGGGTAGCGGTGGCGCTCCAGCCGTCTTTCCCGGCGTAATCCAGCTTCAGACCGACAATAGAGTCTACCGCCGTTTCGTTGCCAGAGTTCATGGACAGGTTAAAATCTCCGGCGCTGTGCTCTTTATAGCCATCTTCCAGAGTGTGACGGAATTTCACCCCGGCATACGGCGTGACTTTCAGCGTATCACTCATCAGGGTGAAGGTTTTTGCCCCTTCGCTGCGGAACTCAAGGTACTGCTGACGTACGTCGGAATCCGCCACCTTGTTGGTATCGCCATACGAGACGAAACGGCTGCTGTCGAGATTGTGGACGTCATAACGCAGGCTGTTATTCCACGCCAGACCGTCATCAAACGCCATGCTGTGCTTCAGACCAAAGAACTGACTGTAGCCGCCGGTCAGGCCGTTATCGCCCGCGGTTTTCGAACCGTCGCCATCCAGACGCGCAATACCGTACTCCAGCGTCAGATTCTGGCTGGCGGTGAGATCCAACGTCTGGCGTAATGCCAGCATGTCGTATTGGGTGTCATTGCCCAGCTCCGCGCGCGGGTCGCCTTTCGCCACCACGTTAAACGCCAGGCCGTCTTTAATCTGCGGGGCGGCGTCGGCCAGCATGTTGAAGCGGTTACTGAGGATGCGCGCTTCGCGGAACACGGTAGTTGCCTGAGCGCCGCTCACCTGTTTCAGGGCGTTGTTCAGTTCGGCGGTGGTACCCACGTTGAGGCTGGTGTACAGCTCGTTGTTGGTGTAACCGGCGTCCAGCGCACTTGCCACGCCAGAAACGCTGGCGTCGGTGGCCACATCGGCATAGGCGTTTTTGGTCATCGTGACGTCAACGTTACCGTCGCTGTCAGTACTTCCCTGTGCGTTCCACACCACGGTAGTGGACTGGATGGCGCCTGCGTCAGACAGGTTGCTGCCTTCGACTACGTTGTCAAAGCTGACGGTGGTGTCGGCGGTGCCTGCGGTAAAACCGGTGTTAATCTCCACGCCATTCATGCTGGCATTGCTGACCATCAACTTACCGGCGCTGCCATCAGCGCTGGTGCCGACCACATAGCCCGACAGGTTGTTGGTGGCAGATGAATCTGCACTGTCGCTGGTGGTAACGGTTGTCGTGCCATCGGTAATGGTGGGTTCCGTGGGGGCAGTGAATTCAACGTAATGCACTTCCGTACCGTCACCTTTTTCGCCGCTGCCTTCAATGGTTTTACCGTCCTGCTTGATAAATCCGGAGCCGGTCACGTTGTCATCAATGTAGACCGTGCCGTTGTTGACGATATGGCCGTTACTGCCCAACTGGCTGAAGGCGTAGGAGTTGCTGGCGTAAATATTGATGGTACCGTTGTTTTCGATCACCGCATCGGATTTTGCATCGGATTCCAACTGCATCCCGACCATGCCGGTTTGCGTGGTGCCTACTGTACCTACATTGATAGTGCCGTTATTGACCATCTTCGCGCTGCCGTGCGCGGACATCGCCACATTGTTGGTTTTATCAATGTTGATGGTGCCGTCGTTAATCGCTTTACTGCCGCCATTATTTTTCGAGGTAGTGACCTGTCCGTTAATGACGCCA